>SCUG01000373.1 GCA_004297645.1 Saprospiraceae bacterium
GGCGGGCATTTCGAATGACTTAGTGACGCGGGCTGCCGATGTGATTTTAAAAGAACGCCGTCGTTTGATTCTGGTGCCACGCGATACGCCACTGAGCCTCATCCACATTAATAATATGAAGACCCTCACCGAGGCCGGGGCAATCATCTGCCCGGCCAGCCCAAGTTTTTACAGCAAGCCAGCCAATTTCGAGGCCCTCGCGGCTACTGTGGTGGACCGGGTTTTGGACTTGGCTGGCTTAGATGTGGCTACCTTTCGATGGGGAGAAGCAGATTGACGGCGGCCTAATCAGACTGAGGCGCAAATAGCTATTGTTTTTTATGAAACAAAATCCGGAAATAATTTTTGAAGACGGCGATGTGGTGGTGGTAAACAAGCCCGCATTCATGCTGACTATGTCCGAAAAGAGTGCATCCGTCAAGTTCAACCTATCTGGCTGGCTCAGCGAACGCTGCGGGAATATCTTCCTGGTGCATCGCTTAGATAAGGAGACCAGCGGCATTATGGTTTTTGCAAAAAATGAGGAGGCACATAAGAATCTGTCACTACAATTTGAAAGCCACACCGTTGAAAAATATTACCTGACCCTCGTGGAAGGCGTGCTGTCTCAAAACGAAGGCATTATCGAAAAACCCATCGCTCCGAATGAGCAACACCCACAACGCATGGTCATTGCCAGCCGGGGCAGAGCTTCCCTCACACGCTTTCGCGTGGTGGAGCGCTTCCGAAATTATACACTGGCTGAAGCCAGCACCAAGACAGGTCGTGCTCACCAAATAAGGGTGCATTTTCAATCCATCGGCCACCCTTTAGCCGTGGATTTCGTCTATGGCCGGAAAGAGGTTTTCTTACTTTCGGAGGTAAAACAGAATAAATTTCAGATGGGAAAAGGCCAGGAAGAAAGGCCGTTGATGGAACGCTCTTCGCTTCATGCGGCGGGCTTGTCCTTCGACCACCCGCGGACGAAACAGCGCATGAACTTCGAGGCAGCCTTGCCAAAAGATTTTGCCGCTGTGGTCAAACAGTTGCGGAAGTGGGGGAAAGCATGATGGCCCTTAGTTTTTTACCTTTTGGCTAAAATCCACGAAAAAATCAAGTGCCTTGGGGTTTTTCATGGAGTCGGCGTTGGCCGCTTTTTCTACCGGCACACCCATGAGAATTTTCTTCACTGGAGCCTCTAATTTTTTCCCGCTTATGGTGTACGGAATCTCTGGCACTTCAATGACTTCGTCGGGCACGTGGCGCGGAGAGCATTCTGTGCGCAGTGTGCGCTTGATGGTGCGCACAAGCTCATCTGTCAATTTTCCGCCAGCGGCGGGAACCACGAAAAGTGGCATGTAGTCTCCGCCGCCTTTCAGTTCGATATTTATGATGAGGCAGTCCTTTATTTCTGGCACCTTATCCACCGCCCGGTACACTTCGGCTGTGCCGATGCGCACGCCCTGCCGGTTGAGTGTGGCGTCGGAACGGCCGTAAATAATGATGCTGTTGCGTTCCGTAATTTTTATCCAGTCGCCGTGGCGCCAAACCCCCGGATACATTTCAAAATAACTGGCGAGATAACGCTCATTGTTTTTATCGCCCCAAAAAAACACGGGCATGGAGGGCATGGGTTCTGTGACCACCAACTCGCCGACCTCTTCGACGACGGGCTGGCCGGCTTCATTCCAGGCTTCGAGGGAACTGCCCAAGCAACGGCATTGAATTTCGCCCTCATAGACCGGCTCGAAGGGGCATCCGCCGACCCATGCGGTGCACACGTCGGTGCCGCCTGCCATTGAGCATAGCCACAACTCATTTTTTACATTTTTATACACCCAGTCGAAGGCTTCCGGTGGGAGGGGTGAGCCGGTGGAGCCAATGGAACGGAGGGCAGACAAGTCAAAATCCCGGCCCGGTGCCAAGCCCTGTTTCAGGCAGGCCGTCAGGAAAGGGGCGCTCGTGCCGAAGTGAGCTATGCTGGCAGTTTCGGCAAGTTTCCACAGCCGGTTCAAATCGGGGAATGCGGGGCTGCCGTCGTACAGTACGATGGTGGCACCGGCGAGAAGGCTGGCATTCACGAAATTCCACATCATCCAGCCAGTGGTGGAGAACCAGAAAAACCGCTCGCCTGGGTGTACGTCGTTGTGAAAGTGCAGGTATTTGAGGTGTTCCAAAAGATTGCCGCCGTGAGAATGAGTAATGGCCTTTGGGATGCCCGTGGTGCCGGAGGAATAGAGTACGTAAATGGGGTGCTCGAATGGCACCGGCTCGAATTGTAGCACCTGGCCATGCCTGAACGTGTCGTTCCACCAGATTACTTTGGCCGTATTCACGGCGGGCATCACTGGTGCTGATGGTTCGAGGTAAGGTACCATCACCAGCACTTTCACGGAGGGCAATTTGCTCATCAGTTCTTCTACGACAGCCTGTTTTGGGAAGGCTTTGCCGTTGTAGCTGTAGCCGTCCACAGCAAAGAGTATCTTAGGTTCGATTTGTGCAAAACGGTCCACGACACTACTGGCACCGAAGTCGGGTGAACAACTCGACCAGATGGCGCCAATGGAAC
>SCUG01000374.1 GCA_004297645.1 Saprospiraceae bacterium
CAAACGAAAATTGACATCCTCGAACAAGTGCTCGAGAAAGTTCAAACTACCAATTCAACAAAATTAAAAACTGAAGGAAATGAAATTAGTCTCTAATCTCGGACGTGCAGGCTGGTGCCTCACCATGCTCGCCGTTTTGCTCTCACCATTAGCAGTGGCAGCGAATGGGCATGAGCAGCAGGTACCCACCACTCTGCAAAAAGCACAGGAGTTTTCGAAAACCATCATCAAGGAATTTCGCATAAACGCCACCGGAACCGTCAACCTGAAAAATCAATACGGTAAGGTGAACGTGAAAACCTGGGAGAAAAGCCGCGTCAAAATCGACATCACCATCGTGGTGAAAGCCAGGAGTGAACCGGCAGCGCAGGAGGTTTTCGACCGCATCCACATAGATTTCGCCAATGACGACAACTTCGTCAAGGCCGAAACCGTCATCGAATCTTCGAAAAGCTCTTTCTTCGATTGGGGTTGGGGCGGCAACAGCCATTCGGAGTTTCAAATCAATTACGAGGTTTTTATGCCCGCCGGCGGCTCCCTCGAATTGAGTAACAAATACGGCGATGCCAATGTAGAAGCCATCAATGGCAAAGCCAGGGTGGAAATGAAATACGGGAACTTCCGCCTTGAAGGCGTGGGTGGCGGCCTCGGCATTACCCTCGGCTACGGTAATGGTACCGTGGTAAAAGCAAGGGATGTGAACGCCGATATCGCATACGGCAACATCAGTTTCAACGACGTGCAGAACGTCAACATGGTGACTAAATACTCCAAAATAATCATGGACAAAGCTGCCGGCGTGAAGGCCGAGTCCCGGTACGACCATTTCAACCTCGGCGACATTCACCGCTTCAACTGCCAAAGCCGTTACGGCAACGTGGAAATAGGCGATGCCGAAAGCGTCGTCGCCGTGGGCAAATACACCGATTTCAAAATAGATCGCCTCGGCGACAACGGCGACTTCGACTTACAGTACGGCGGCCTCGAAGTGAGCAAGCTCGCCAAAGGTTTTTCTACCGTCAACCTCACCGGCAAATATTCCGACTTCAAGATTTACGTCGCTGAGGGCGCGAGCTTTATGCTCGATGCCGCCTCCGACTACGCCGGCATCGCCTACCCGGCCGGCCTGAGCGTAACTTATGAAAAAGAAAAAGGAACCTCTCACGAGGTGAAGGGGCACGCCGGAACCTCCGGCGCCCGCAGCGTCATCAAGGCCAACCTGAGCTACGGCGGCCTGAAGGTGCGGCAATAAATCGGGGCGGGTAACAGGCTGCCGGTGGTTTTTAAAAATGCCGGCAGCCAATGGCCTGCGCCCAATGATTCATACTAATTCAAGTTGACTACCACTTTAGCCCGTTGGGTTGGAGTGGTTTTTTTTGTGCGAAACACACCTTCCTGTATCAAAAAAATGAGCGCTATTCAAACACCTCCCTCACCTCCATTTCCAGCCCCGTCAACACCGTAGAGGTGAGCTTTCCTTTCATTTCCAAAAAGGCATGAAGCGAGTAGGCGTTGTCCTGCTGGCGTCAGGTCTTCTTAGAAAAATAAACATCAGCGTCGCTGGTGGCGGTACCGAACTTCCGGGACAGGCCTTGCAACCGCCACTTTCTGTACTCAACAAATCAAGCAAAAAGCCCGTAAAAAATTGAAAAAAGTTCATTGAAAAAGTGACTTGCAGTCAGTAAACAGTATTGGCTTGTAAAACAGCGCCTCGAATTATTTGGAAGAGAAGAAACTGTTGGAATGCACCCCTGTTGGAAGTTTCATTGGTTGAGCCGATAGGGACCTGTGTTGCCGTTGTTTAAAACAAGCAGGTTTGGAGTTTTTGTTAAAAAGTATAGAAGTGCCGGTTGCAAACCGGCATAAGCAAAAGGTAGGTTGAAATGAAAGAGAGGAAAGGAGGGAAGTGGAAGATTTGCGTCCGAAGGAGCCATTGCCCTGAACGTCACGGGGCAGCCGGGGCCATTCTCTTATTTGTGGGGTACCGGGCAAACGACTGCTTATATCAGCGGGCTTGTACCGGGGACGTATTGCGGGACAGTGACAGACACCGGAAGCGGCTGCACGAACTCGACGTGCATTGATTTGGTGAGTTGTCAGGGATTGGAGCAGGCTATCGGAGACCCGGAAGCAGAGGTCACCGCCATCACCACCATGACTCGTCCTAAAATACACCTACCCCTCATGCGCCGGCCATCAGGGATACACACCTCCATCGGCTTCCAGATATGCGGCAGCAGTTACCCGACCCGATTGACCGGATGCTCAGGCAGACGGATAAAGATATCCCTTAGTCATTCGTGTGGTTTGATGTTGTTGACCTTGCAACCCGCACTTTTGTTACGCACTCAAATCAACCGCCCACCGCCCTCTCCGTGTTGAGAATAGTGCTGATGCGCCCATACTCCTGCGGCATCACGGCTTTGAATCTTTCCTGGAATACGAAGAAATGCGCCACCGCTACCGCCACGGGGTCCACCTCCGGCAAGCCGATATATTTGACGATGGATTCATGCGGCATGCCGCTCACCAGCTCTAGCTTTTTCCAGCCGTCTGCTCCAAAGGCGGGCCATGAGGCATCAGGGTGGCAGCGCCGGAACACCCGTGCGTATTCGTACAGCCCGATGTGGAAATATTGATGAGGTTGAAAAAATCCCTTCATCAGGTGCCCGGCGGAGAACATGAGCACGCCGTCTTCTTCATAAATTTCGGAGATGTGCCACTTGTCCGGAAATTGCGGGGAAGGAAAGGGGTGCGGGTACACGATGATGTGCTCGAATTTATTCAGCAGAAAATCTTCCAGCCCAAAAGTGAGCTGCACCACCGTGGCTGCTATCACGCCTTTCAGGTCTAGCGGCATGTCGTCCATGCCCTGGGCGGTGAAATCATTGGCGTGCATGTACAGGGCCATGCGGGTGCGAAAACGCTCTTTGTCCCCGACGGCCAAGTTCTGATAAAATGGCAACTGGGTGTTTATCAAATGGCGCAACGCAACATGCAATTTCGGCGGATAATATTTAAACCACCACCAGTCTATCTGGGGCGAAAGCAGGTAAACTAACATGAAGCCTGCCACGCACGGCACCATGTAGATGGAGTAACCGGCATGCACCTCCCACGCCAGGTACAAAAACACGAGTGCGCCAATGACAAACGGGGCGATGAGAATTTTTGAAAGCATTGGGTGGGAATTGGGAATTAGGTATTAGTGAATAGGGGTGTTAAGAGAAAAATTCCAAACGGTTTTTTTGACGCTGAAAGACGCTGGTTCTTTATGATTTCACGCTATTCCTGATTTTTTATTTCATAAAAAATCATAAGAATCAGCGTCCTTCAGCGTCGAAATTATTTCTCTTAACACCCCTAATTAGTGAATGGGAATTACCGGGTAAGCGCAAGTCCTCATTTCGCCAGCCGGTTCAGGCCGGTGTAATAAATCAGGTGCCACTCGCCGGCCACTTTGGCGAAGCGGCGCACCATGCCTAATTCGCCACTTTTATGAATGATGCGCTCCACCACCACGTTCTCGTTGACGGTGTAAAGCTCGCGCCGGAAGTCGCTCATCTGAAAATCGAAAGAGTGCATCATTTTCCAGCCTTCGGCAGGCCAATGGTAATCGTCCCGGGCGATGGTCAGGCTGTCGGCATCGCCGGGCAGGCCTTGCAGCGGAAAGACGATATGCGCCATCTGAAAAACGCTATCGCTATGAAACTGCTGGTAAAATTCTGCGAACCCCTCCGGCAATTCCGAAGCGGTGCCTGGCGCCGGTGGCGGCGAGGGCTGCTGTTTGTTTTTGCAGGCAATGAAAAGCACGAGCGTTAAAAAGACGAAGTATTTCATAGACATTGAATAATGGTACCTTTTTACGTGGTTTCGTCCGCGCTGCTTTGTCATTCCCGAAGGGAACCTCTGTGTCTCGTGAGACGCAGAGGTTCCCTTCGGGAATGACAAAGCAGCGCAAAACAGGGGATGGTAAATAAGTACGAATAATGTTGAAACCACGGAATGGCTACACCCTTCCGGTTCGACATCTATTATTTTGTGGACATTATTACCGTGATGCGAATTACGATAAATTCTGCGGGCCGGACAGCGGCAAGCCCCATTTCTAAAATCATGCGCCCTTCCAAAATATCTGTTTGAGTCATTGTTTTGCCCAAGCCCACGTTTACAAAAAAAGCTTCTTTCGGCGATGCACCAGCCATGGCACCCTGCCTCCACAGGCCCATGAGATAGTTTTCGACCATAGTTTTCACCCTTAGCCAGGTGTTAGCGTCGTTGGGTTCAAAAACAAAACTGGCGGTCGCTTTTTTGATAGATTCCTCCACCATGTTGAAAAACCGCCGGATGTTGATGTAGCGCCAGTCGTTGTCATTGCCCGCCAGCGTGCGGGCGCCCCAAACCAATATGCCCCTGCCAACGAACTGCCGGATGGCATTGACTGCCCGCCCATCGGGGGGCACGTTCATCTCGCCTTGCTCTTCATCGCTGATGGGAACCGTCAGCCCCGATGTGGCGGTGACGTTCACATTGGCGGGAGCTTTCCACACGCCCCTTGTAACGTCCACCGTGTTGTAAATGCCCGCGATGGCCGGGGATGGCGGCATGAGCACCGGCTCCTGGCTGAGCAATTGATTCAATGCCCGAAGAAAATCTCCGGTGATGAACCGGCTGTATTCCCCGCTGCCTTTGGCTGCCGCCAAAGAAACGGGGGTTGAATTCAACCCCTCGAATAATAGCAGGATGCTGTTTTCAGTAGTGCGGTAGCTCAGTGTCGTTTTGAGCCAGGGGTAATACGCTGCCGAAAATTTCAACCCTTCCGGGAGAAAAGCAGCCTGGTGAAAGTGGGCCAAAGCGTCGTTAAGCCCGTCATTTTTTACGTCGATAATCGTGACCCGGTCCTTCAAATCATAGCATTGCGTCATTGCCTGATTGAACAGCCCGTAATACTCCGAGTCGTTCACGCCCGACAGGCCGTTGGCATCGGGGAAAAGAATCATTGTGATTTCATCTTCCCCGCTGATAGCATCCAAGCCGCCGCCGCATGCCGAGGCGCTGCCCAACTCACAGGCATCCACGCTGCCATCGGGTTTGTACCCTCCCACCGAAACAATGTAGCAGGGGCCGCCGCCATTTTCGTAAAACAGCTCCAGGGCGTGATACATCCTGTAATCGGAGGGTGTGCCGATGGAAACGGAAGCGGGCAAGTATTTCTTCCCTTTCCCGCCACCCAATGAAGTCGCGTGTACCGCCACTTCCTGCACCGGGGCTTCCCCAAAATACCGGACGTACTCCCCGAAAGACGAAATGCGGGTGGGTACGCAGTTTAAATCGCCCTCCACGATTTTTGTTGCCTTTTCGGTGTACCCGATAAAGGCAGGGATGGCGGTTTCCACTTGCGCAACATTTTGGCTTGCGGCAGAAACTTCTTCGATGTAAACACCGGGTGTTTTGATGCGAGGCGGATTCGGCATGGCTGGAAGTTTTTTCGGATTTTAACCCCGGCAGGGTTCGAAACCCTGCCGGGGTTTGGTCAAACGTCGGAAAGGTAATAAAAAAGAGGCCCCGGATACTTCAATCCAGGGCCTCTTTTGCATGGCGGCACATCCGCGCTATATCGTTACTCCACCACCATTTTACGGTAAAGTACCTGGTCGCCGGATTTTCCCCGTTGTCGCAAGCATGTTTTCTTTCATCTCAGCCTAAGATAGCTTTGAAGGGAAAAGCCGTAGTTGTGTCAGGTTACGCTCCGCTGAACTTGACACAACTACCGTGGGAACAGGTGCGACAACAGGGAGATGAAGGGGTGAGAGATTTGAAGATTTTTTTTCACTTGAATGACAAATTTTTTAACAACCGTTGACTTACTGGGAAAGTTACAGGTAAATTGCAATTGATTCCAGAAACGCTAACCATAATATCTTCAGCCTTTAAATCCGATTACCATGATTTTACCTCTACACCACCACCGGCTGCATGTCATCTCAAAAATAAATTTAATACTCAATAACTTACCGAGCCATCTCCTGGCGGGAGTTTTGATTTTGATTTCACTTTGCCCGGATGCAATTAGCCAATGTACTGCTGATTTTTCCGTCCAGCAGCAAGGTTGCCAAGTTACGGTTACTTCCATTATGCCGCCAGGCAATTTCCAAAAATGGGACTGGGGAGATGGCACATCCAATAACAACACAACCAACCCCTATACACATACTTACAATGATTGTGGTAATTTCACCATCACGCACACAGTGCAATGCGCCGGCGGTACGTTTCTAACCGCTACTGCAAATGTTGTCATCGTTGTTCCACTCGTCAACATTTCGACGCAGGTTAGCAATCCACAGCCTTCCTGCAATAATCAGATTTCGACCATTTCATATACTCTCTGCCAAGGCAATTGTCTTGGACAACAGCAAAACATCAACGTGCCTGTAACGCTGACGGTACCCATACCTACAGGCTTTGAAATAGCCGGCCAAAGTGGGAGTACGTGGACTGCTACGCTTCCAGCAAATTCCATTACACCCCAATGCACGACGCTTTACCTTGCGGTCAAGGTGATTGACTTGGCGGCTTCTATAGGAATGACTTTCAACTTCACAATGACGCCATCTGCTCCTGCCTGTATTGATTTCGTCCCGAACGCGGCCACCACCCAAGTTTCCCCAGCAATATCAAGTTTAGTCATCACGAAAACTACCTCCACACCAAATGTTCAGCCCAATGGTACGGCGCAGTTTACCATCACCGTCCAAAACCAGGGAACAATTGCCGCCAACAATGTGGAAATTATCGATAATTTCCCAGCGGCATTCATTCCCCTGACCCTCCCTTCCAGTGCAACGATAGCAGGCGATATAATTACCATACCTGTCTCATCCATTCCCGCCAATGGCAGTGTTAGTTTTAACCTGTCCTTCAAGGTGGCGACCCTCTGCGCCGGCAATCAGGTGAATGAAGCCTGGGTGCTGCATCCCGCTTGCGACTTTGAATCGGCGCACGTGACGGCGAGCGTCTCCATGAATCTAAATGGTGTTCCCATTGTTGTCGTGCCAGGGGGCAATGTGACAGATATTCCCGGATGGCCCTTTCCCAACCCGGTATTCTTGCATGTACAAGGCGACCTGACTATCAATGAAAGCACTTTATTCCCTGCCACCTCCATCCTCCAGATGGGAAACGGCGTCAAAATAACCATTCCCACTGACAAGTACATGTGGATTGACAATACCCGGCTGCACAGTTGCGACAAACTTTGGGAAGGAATCAGGGCGGAGCAAAACGCTACATTTGTTTCGGAAGAAAACTCCTTTGTCGAAGACGCCAAATATGCCCTGCGGGTAGTGGACGACGCCACGCTGAACATATCGGAAACCACCTTCAACCGGAATTACACAAGCATTTACGCCCCCGCTTTGACCGGAGGAAACCAACACAACACAGCCGCCTGGACGCTTTTTGGCAATACTTTCCAGTGCTCGGAAGCTTTGCGCCCCAAATTCGACAACATCAACATCCCTGCGGGCGCATTCAGTTATGCCGGAATGGACGTTTCTCACCTTTCTCTACTGAGCATCGTCGAATCGGGCAATTCGGTAACTACCTTCAGGGACATGAAGTACGGCATCAAAGCGGCATCTTCCCCGGTGACTATTACTAAAGTGAGGTTTGTCAACATCCAGCCCGGTTTGTATTCCGGTAATTTTGCTTATGGCATTTACGCTCAGGGCAGTTCCAACAGCAGCTACGCTTTAACCCAAAAAGGCTGGGGGATGGGCGGCAACGCGCCGGCATCTTTTGAAAATTGCCACACCGGTATCTACGGATTGCAAATGAACGTGAACGTGCGGAACAACCGCATGGTAGGAATGTACCGGGGAATAGAGGCTGCATTGGAAGCCAATAAGGATGTTATTATTCAAAACAACAAGGTTCTCACCTCCTTCAGAGGCATACGGCTCACCACCAGTAACGGACCAAAATCCTTACGGATTACAGGCAACAGCGTTAATGTGTCGCCCGGCAGCAGCCAGGAGAGTTATGGCATCAGCATAGAGAACTCGACTGCCAACGCCAACGACTGGAGCATGGGGCACGTGGCATACAACGCAGTCGTCCATTCGGGATACTCGACAGGTATTTCATTGCTGAACTCCAAAAGCATCAATGTTTTTTCCAATCTGGTTTCTTTAAATCAACCCAGCACAGAGACCAACGGCATCCGGGCGAGGGGAGGCTCCGGCAACCGCCTTTCCTTAAATTACGTGTGGGGAAACAGTGGGGCGCTTTCCAATGAGTTCACTTCCGGCATTCTCGCTTTCAGTTCCAAGTCTCTGCTCATGTGCTGCGACAGTGTGCAGAATACTTACGCAGGTATCCGCTTTACCGGATTGTGCAACAGCTACGAACTTTTCTTGGGAAATAAATTCAACACGCATTTGTATGGATTGCATTTTACTGAGACGGGGGTGCTCGAAAACCAAGAAAATAATGGTAATAGGTGGTGGGGAACTTATTCCGGCGGTAAAATGGCGAGGCATGATGGAGGAATTGACCCGGCACAAAACTCAATTTTTAGAATTCACACCGACCAATTGCCATATATGCCGCCATTCACGCTGCTTGATCCTGCAACCGGATGGTTCATCCCGCAGGGAGGCGGTTTTTTCAGTTGTTCAGGTGGGCCCCTTTGTGCTCAGTTAATTGCGGAGGTTACGGATTTCGACAAGAAAATTGCTGACGGTACTTTTCAATCCCCTGCATACAATGATGGAATGCGATGGCTGGGCAAGCGAAACCTTTACGAAAAGCTATATCACCATCCGGAACTGGTGAGCTTCGACCCCGACATCACCAATTTCTTCAACCAAACCGGCAATACTCCAATTGCTGACTTAGTAGAAGTAGAGGACGGCATCGGGGATGCCTATATCATAGAATCGGGCGACGCCACCACCTTGAACTTCTACGACGAAACCATCGGCGGTCACATCGTGACTTTGGAGGAAATAGACAGCGCTCTGTATTACGCCGATGCCGCCGGGTGGGTGACCCTGCTGAATCAGAAATCAAATGAAATGTCGGCGCTGATGCAGGTCATGCAGCAAAGCAGCCAGCTTTGGTCGTCGGTGGAAGCAGAAAGGTTGAGCGCCATATCACAGCTTATTGCTCAGAATGATGCCATCTTCTCAACTTCTATCCGGGAGGAGAATGAAAAAACGGTCAATGCCATTTTCCTTTCCACATTTGCCCAAAACATCACCGAACTGAACGACCCGCAGGTGACACAGTTGGAAGGCATTGCTGGTCAATGCCCGCTCGACGGCGGCAATGCCGTCTTTGCTGCCAGGGGCATGCTGGAATGGGCGAAGGACACCAGCTTCAACGATTATGTTCTGTGTGACGAAAGCGGAGGTGGCGGGCGGTCAGCCGAAAATGCCTCCGACCAGGAGGATTCGTCATTCAGGCTATACCCGAATCCGGCCGGAAACGTTTTGACGATTGATTTGCCAGAGGCAGTCTTGGGTGATGAAGTGATAGTAGCTAATTATTTGGGTGAAGAAGTTTACAGGCGCAAAGCAGTGTCAAGAAAAGTGTCGTTCGACATTTCAAACTTGCCAAACGGGCTTTATTTCTGCCAGGTATTGAGGTGTCAGAAGCCATTTCTCGTTAAGTCTTTTGTCATCATCAAGTGACGTTTTATTAATCCATACCCTCTGAAGGCAAACCTGCCGCAGGGGGTATCCTTTTCAATAATTCAATTGGACAATCCATGCGGTATTTAATTCTTTTTTGCAGCTTATTCTTTCAAATAAATTTGAACGCACAATACTTGCTCGATGCCAAGCGGGATTTTCATTGGGTATTCGGTTATTCAAGTTACTTGATGGAACCCCATTTTGGAGGGTCATTCATTAACTTTAATTCAGCCCCTCCCGATATCAATGAATTTTATACGGATATGGACTTGGCTATAACAAATGCAAGCATGTGTGATACTGCGGGCAATCTTCTTTTTTACACGAATGGCAAAAGGATTTTTAATAAAAATCACCAATTGATGGTTAACGGTGACAGTATCAATGCCTGGGAAAATAGCACAAACGCCAACTCCGATTGGTATATGGTTGAACAAGGGGTACTCGCGCTTCCTCTACATGGTAATCTGAATGTTTATTACCTTCTGCATATGCCAGAAGTCTGGTCTAACGATATATTTGTATTAAAATATCCGGTTCTTCTCCTTTCGATAATAGATATGAATTTGGACGGAGGGCTTGGAGAAGTAACCGTCAAGAATCAAGTGGTTACAGAACAACTATTGGATAGTGGAAAAATTACGGCAACCAGGCATGCTAACGGCAGGGATTGGTGGATAATTGTTCCGGCATTTTATTCGAATAGCTACATTAGAATACTACTCGACCCTGGTGGTCTGCACCTGATGGAACCTCAAGTGATTGGTAATCCGATACCAACTAATACTGGTCAGGCTGTCTTTTCTCCCGATGGAAGCAAATATGCACGTGTGAGGGGCTACAACGAGGAACGACCTGACACGATGATTATCTTCGACTTCGACCGCTGTACCGGCACACTGAGCAACCCAGTCTTCACCACCAAATTCGATTCTTCGGGCGTCGTGGGAGTAGCCATTTCTCCCAATTCCCGCTATTTATACTGGACATCGAACAGGTACATTTACCAGTATGACCTGCAAGCCCCGGATATTTTAGCCACTAAAACGCTGGTAGCCACCTACGACAACTTTCTGTCTCCTTTTCCTGCCAACTTCTTTCTGGCACAACTCGCCCCAGACGGCAAAATCTACGTCAACAGCGCAAACGGCGTGGATGTACTCCATGTCATCGAGCATCCCGACCTGCCGGGACTTGCCTGCGACGTTTGCCAGCATTGTGTGCAACTTCCCACGTACAATGCTTTTTCGCTGCCCAACTTCCCCAACTACCGCCTCGGCCCGCTCGACGGCAGCCCCTGCGACACGCTCGGCATAGATGTGGCGGCGGAGAAAGAAATGCCCGGCAGGACAGACATAAAAGTTTATCCGAACCCGGCAAGTACGACCTTGACGGTGGCGCTGCCTCAAGAGGTTTTGGACGCTGAATTGATGGTGGTTGATTGCCTGGGCAAGGTGGTTTACCAAGGAAAGGTAGCTGGAAGTGAAGTGCTGCTCGACATTTCCAGCCTGCCGAATGGCATTTACTTCTGCCAACTATTGAGGCATAAAAAGCCGTTTCTTGTTAAAAATTTTGTCGTAATTCGGTGACGCCCTTTTAATTCAAAATCCCTGTGGACTTACCTGACTGTAGGGATTTTTTCCTTTCCAAGAAATTCAATGGAATAAGCTATGCGACTTGTCTTTCTTTTCACCCGTTGTCGCAAGCATGTTTTCTTTCATCTCAGCCTAAGATAGCTTTGAAGGGAAAAACCGTAGCTGTGTCAGGTTACGCTCCGCTGAACTTGACACAACTACCGTGTGAACAGGTGCGACAACGGAAGCCAAGTCAGTATCTATCGTTGACTTTCCGCTTTCGGAAAAGTAATAAAAAAAAAGGTACTGCCAACTCATGAGTGACTTTCGACGCTGAGAGACGCTGATTGCTTATGAATTTACGCTGAATGCAACATAAAAAATCAGCGTCTCTCAGCGTCGAAAAATCACACTCGAGTTGACACTACCAAAAAAAAAAGGCCCCGGATATTTCAATTCAGGGCCTCTTTTGCATGGCGGCACATCCGCGCTATATCGTTACTCCACCACCATTTTACGGTAAAGTACCTGGTCGCCGGATTTTCACGGAGAAGACGTAGGCGCCGGCCGGCAGTTGCGCAAAGCCAAATGCTTTCACCAATTCGCCGGAGTGGAAATCAATCGTTTCGGACAAGAGTTGCTGACCGAGGATATTGGTAAACTTCACCTCCAGCGCAGCGTATGGCTGCCCTTTCAGCGTGAGGGTAAACTGCCCGCTGTTTGGGTTCGGGAAGATGTTGAATGCCTCGATGCCGGGGATTTCCTCCACGCCGGTCAGGCTTATCATTATCGTTTGGGTATTGCTCGTGAACCCGCACTCGTTGGATGCTGTCAGCGTCACCTCGAATTCACCGGACGATTGATACACGTGCACCGGGTTTTCTTCCGTGCTCGTTTCGCTGTCGCCAAAATTCCACTCGTAGCTTGCGGCATTCGCCGAGGTATTGGCGAATGTCACCGTGCCGAGGTTCTGGGCGTAAGTCCAGGTGGCCTCCGGCACAGTATTCACCACGATGTAGGCCGTCTGTGTGAACACGTCGGAGCCGTTGAGGTTGCCTGCTGTCAGTGTCACGTCGAAGGTGCCCGGTGCATTGTACACCACCGTTGGATTTTCATCGGTCGAAGTGGCCGGTGCACCGCCGGGGAACTCCCACGCAAAGGAGGTGGCATTTTCCGACGACAAATTTTGGAACGTCACCTCAAGCGGTGCACAGCCACTCGTGTTTTCCGCTGTGAAGAATGCGACTGGCAACTGGAAAGCTACCACGATATTCTGCGAGGTGGTCACGCTGCCGCAATCGTTGGTGGCGGTAAGCGTCACGTTGTAAATGCCATCTTCGGTATAGCTGTGCACGGGGTTTTCTTCCGTGCTGGTTTGGCCGTCGCCAAAATCCCAGGCATAGCTCGTCGCGTTGCTGGAAGCATTGGTGAAGGTGACCGTCCCATCCGCTTCGATATAATCAAAAGCGGCTGACGGCGCCGGCAACACGGTGATGTAATCCGTCAGTGCATAAACGTCGCTGCCTGCAGCATTGGCCACCGTCAGGGTGACGGCATACGTGCCCGCCGCATTGTAAACTACGACGGGGTTCTCATCGGTAGAAGCAGCCGGTGTGCCGCCGGAGAACTCCCAGTGCCACGAAGTGGCGTTTTCCGAAGATTCATTGCTGAACTGCACCGTGAATGGTGCGCAGCCTTCCGTCACGGCAGCGGAAAAGCCCGCTGTTGGTGGCGTCACCACGGTGACCACTTCTGTGGTGGTCACACTGCCGCACTCGTTGGTGGCGGTCAGCGCCACGGTATAGGTGCCATCATTGGCGTAGGTGTGCACGGGGTTTTCCTCCGTGCTGGTTTGGCTGTCGCCAAAATCCCAGGTATAGCTCGTGGCATTGGCGGAGGTGTTGGTGAATGTGACTTCCAATAAATCGGCACTACTGCTGAAACCGGCGGTAGGCACGTCGTTCACCACTATCAAATTCGTTTGCGTCACGGTGCTGTTTCCGGCTGCGTTGGTGGCGGTCAGTGTCACCGTGAAAGTGCCGGCAGCGTTGTACACCACCACTGGGTTTTCAACGGAGGAAGTGGCCGGTGTGCCACCGGGGAATTCCCATTGCCACGAAGTGGCATTTTCCGACGATTCGTTGCTGAACTGCACCGTGAACGAAGCGCAACCCTGCGTGCCACTCACTGAAAAACCTGCCGTGGGCGGCGTGATGACGGTGACCTCCTGTGTCGTGGTCACGCTGCCGCACTCGTTAGTGGCAGTAAGTGTCACGGTATAGGTGCCATCATTGGCGTAGGTGTGCATGGGGTTTTCTTCCGTGCTGGTTTGGCTGTCGCCAAAATTCCAGGCGTAGCTCGTAGCATTGGTGGAGGTATTGGTGAAAGTGACCTCCAACAAGCTGGCGCTGCTCGTGAATCCGGCCACAGGTACCGTGTTTACGGTGATGTAATTCGTTTGCGTCAGCGTATTTTCACCCAAAGCATTTCCTACGGTAAGGGTAGCGGTATAGCTGCCCTGCTCATCGTAAGTCACCGATGGGTTCTGCTCTGTCGAACTGGAGGGGTTTCCACCGGGGAACTCCCAATTCCACGAAGTGGCGTTGGACGAAGATTCATCCATGAACTGTACCGTGAGCGATGCGCAACCGGAGTTTTCATTGGCCGAAAAGCCAGCCTGCGGCAGCGAGGTAATCAGCACATCCTGGGTGTAGGTGGCGGTGCCACAATTGTTGGTGGCCGTCAGCGTCACGGTGTAGGTGCCGTCACCGGCGTAGTTGTGCACGGGGTTTTCTTCCGTGCTGGTTTGGCTGTCGCCAAAATCCCACGAGTAGCTCGTTGCGTTGACGGTGGTATTGGTAAAAGTAGCTTGGAATATATTGGTACTCACGGTGAATCCGGGGGCTGGTACGGTGGTCGCCACGATGTAATTTGCAAACGTGACCGTGTCGGCGCCGGCGGCGTTGTTGGCGATGAGCGTCACCGTATAAGTGCCTGCCGCGTTGTAAGTGACGGTTGGGTTTTCAAGGGTGGAAGAGGTGGGGTTGCCGCCGGGGAAAGCCCAGTTCCACGAAGTGGCATTTTCCGAAGATTCATTCGTGAATGTCACGGTGAGCGGGGCGCAGCCCGTGGTCGTATTGGCCGAGAAGCCTGCCGCCGGGGGCGTCACGATGGTCACGGTTTGGGTCGTGGTGTCAGGCCCGCAGCCGTTCGTGGCGATGAGCGTGACGGTGTAGGTGCCGTCGTTGGCGTAAGTATGCACCGGGTCGGTTTCGGTACTGGTGGCATTGTCGCCAAAGTTCCATGCGTAGCTCGTAGCATTCACCGAAGTATTGGTGAACTCCACCGTGGCATTGTTGGCATTGGCGGTGAAGCCCGCTGTAGGTACCGTTGTCACGGTGATGTAGTTGGTTTGGGTGACGGAGTTGCTACCGGCGGCATTGCTTACCGTGAGGGTGACGGTGTAAGTGCCGGGAGCATTGTAGGTCACCGAAGGGTTTTCAGCGGTGGAGGAACTGGGGCTGCCACCGGGGAAATCCCATGCGAAGGAGGTGGCATTTTCCGAAGATTCGTTGCTGAACTGCACGGTGAGCGGGGCGCAGCCTGCCGTTACATTTGCCGAGAAGCCTGCCGTGGGTGGCGTCACAATGGTCACGCTTTGGGTCGCCGCCACATCGCCGCAATTGTTGGTGGCGGTCAGCGTAACGGTGTAGATGCCGTCTTGGATGTAGGAGTGCACGGGGTTTTCTTCCGTGCTGGTAGCGCCGTCTCCGAAATTCCAGGCATAGCTCGTGGCATTCGCTGAAGTATTGGTGAAGGTGACGGTGTTGCCATTTGCGGAGCTGGTGAAACCTGGCGTGGGCAATGCGTTGACCGTGATGTAATCCACTAAGGTCAGCGTGTCGTCACCGGCCGAGTTGGAGACGATGAGCGTCACGTCGAAGGTGCCAGGTGTGTTGTATGTCACCACCGGGTTTTGGGCGGTGGAGGAATCGGGGGTGCCGCCCGGGAAATCCCAGAGGTAGCTGGTGGCATTTTCCGAAGTTGAGCTGTTGAACGTTACTTCCAAAGGCTGGCAGCCCGACGTAACGTTGGCCGAAAAATTCGCCGTAGGCGGCACTTCGATGGTCACTGTATGGGTGATGACGGCTGTTCCGCAATTGTTAATGGCTGACATGGAAACCACAAAATTTCCGTTGCCGGAGTACGTGTGCGTGGGGTTCTGCAATGTGCTGGTAGCGCCGTCGCCGAAAGCCCATGCGTAGCTCGTTGCGTTGTTGGAGGAATTGGTGAAAGTCACTGTGCTGCCATTTACCGAAAAACTAAAGCCGGGGATGGGAATGGTCGTCACTGTGATGTAATTCGTCTTGGTGATTGCGTCGGAACCTGCCGGGTTCATCACCGTCAGAGACACCGTATAAACGCCGGGGGCAGAATAAAGTACAGTTGGATTTGCATCGGTAGAGGTAGCAGGGCTGCCACCAGGAAATTGCCACAACCAGTCGAGTACATTCGATGAGCTTTCGTCGGTGAAATCAACTTCCAAAGCAGCACAGCCGTTCGTGGGGCTTGCCGAAAACCCTGCCGTGGGTGGAAGAAATACGGGAATGGTGACGATGGTGGTGTTGGAGCCGCAGGCGTTGGTTGCCGTTAAAGTGACGGTGTAAAACCCGTCAATGGCATAGGTGTGGACGGGGTTTGCCTGGGTGCTGGTTTGGCTGTCGCCAAAATCCCAGAGGAAGGTTTGGGAGTTCGGTGACGATGTGTTCGTGAAAACTAACGCGAGGCCCACCTGTGTCCAGATAAAACTGGCCGTGGGATTGGTTTCCACGGTGACAATATTGTTTTGGGTCAAGGTATTGCTGCCGATGGCGTTTGTAGCGGTAAGTGTGGCATTGTAAGAACCTGGTGAGTTATATGTCACCGTTGGATTTTGTTGGGTAGAAGTGCCGGGGACGCCGCCTGGGAATGTCCAGCTCCAGGAAGTAGGATTATTGGTGGACTGGTCGGTGTAGGTCACGGTAAGCGGGGCGCAGCCGCTGGCAGGCGACACAGTAAAGGCAGCAACAGGAGGTTCCTGGCCGGGGCAATTTGACAAACACCACCGGCCGGGATAAAAGCCGTTGATTTGGGTCTGCGACTGAGAGGACCAAATGTTGGTGTTGGTTACCGCAGGGGCCATGATGGTATTGCTGCCAGATGGGTCGTGGGTAGCGCTGAAGTTGTGGCCGGTTTCGTGGGCAGTGAGTACCCTGAGCAAGTCGGCATTGTTGGAGAAATCCTGAAGGCAGTGGTAGCGTGTACTGGTGCAAACGGAACTGAGCCAAGCTATGCCGATAACATTGCCATCGAAATTCCTGTTAGTCCAAAGCTCCCCGATGTCGTGGTTGGCCGAAAATCCGGAAGGGCCCCAACTCGTGAAACTATCGAGCAAAGCGCCGGGGTCGGTGGAGTTGGTCCAGGGGTCGTTGGCGGGCGGCACTACTGTGAACTGCTCCACTATTTCAAAGTGCAACTCGTCGTTGAATTCATTATCGTAGTTGGTCTGGACGTTGTTTATCACACCGATGTTGTGGGCCTCCACGGCGCCCACTGAGAGGTACTTATCGTACATCAGCTTATCGGAGGCTATGGCCAACTCTACTGTTTTGCAGCCTGTTTTTTCCAACGAGGGAACTTTGCCTTGGGGGGCTAAAGTCTCCGGTGCCTGCATGTATTTTTTCATTTCATCAAACCCGCATTTGGAGTCTTCGCGGGGCTTGACATCTGCGGCGGCGTACACCACGAACTGGTTTTTCGGCGCCCCCGGCACGAAATACCAGGCTGGTTCGATGAAGTAAAATTCACCGTTTTCTTTCACGAAACCATAGATGAAATCATCGTCAACGGTAAGAGCCACGGGGCCGCCATTTGGCTCTTGCAGCAAGCCGCGGTAGGTGATGTTCGCACCTTTGGGCAGGTTCTTTTCACCGTCCACCGTCCATACGGTGCGCACGTAATTATTGGCGCGTATATCGCGGGGTGTGAGCCAGATGTCCCAGTTGTGGGTGCCCATTTTCAGGGTGAATTCCATAGATTCTCCGGCATTTTTCAAAAAGGAATGAAAGGTGCCTGGATCCAGTTGGTACACCTCATAGGCGTTGAACTGCGCTTCCAATTCGGGGTGATTGCCCTGTTTGAGGAGTTGCCCCTGGAAGGTGGGATTTTGTGCAAATAAGGAGGCTGTGAAAAAGAGCAGCGATAAAGTAGTAAGTAGTCGCATCATGAGTGAATGAGATTAGATTTTAAAGCTGATGTTCGAATCGCAATGTGGCGATTGTTCGGGTATGAGTGAATAATTATACTGTCGAGCGTTAGGTTTTGTCCATCCCGGGTATTGGGCGCTGGCTTCGCTGGCTTAGGGGTTTGGGGGCGAAGCCCCCAATATCCCCTCCCCCCGGCACCGCCGGAGGCGG
>SCUG01000375.1 GCA_004297645.1 Saprospiraceae bacterium
TAACGACGAGCGCCTCGGCGTGCGGTTCCCCGACTTGCTGCACACTTACGACCGGGCAATGTTGGCGCAAGCCACAGCTATTGCGCAAGCAAATGGCATCCGGGCACACGAGGGAGTGTACGCTGCCCTGACGGGGCCTAACCTCGAAACACCAGCCGAGTACCGGTATCTTCACGCGATTGGCGGCGACGTGGTGGGCATGTCCACCGTACCGGAGGTGCTGGTGGCCAAACACGCCGGGATGCGCATCTTCGTGGTGTCGGTGGTATCCAACAAATGCTTCCCCATGGAAGAAATCCGTGAGACCTCGTTAGAGGATGTACTTGCTGTGGTGGAAAGTGCGGAGCCGAAAGTGGCTTTGGTAGTGCGGAAACTGCTCGAATCGTTTTAGGCGCTAAAGCGCAATTTAAGCCCCACAAATTGTCGCTAATTTTTGCCCTGCCTTGATAGACTTTCCAGGTATTAAAAACCTGGAAAGTCTCGCTGCTATCCGCTCCCTGTGAGGGCTTTCCCCGGCGCACCGACGGGAAAACGTAGTATCTAACCTCTGAAATTCGTGCTTTTTCTGACAGAAAAAGTCATGGAATTCATTTGGTTCTGGCTTCGCCAGGTTCGGAACGTGTAAAAAAAAATGAGGGGTGATGATTGGCAAAGAATTCATCACCCCTCATTTATTTCGCGTCGTTCTAAAACTTGAATCCCAGCTTGGCAAAGTAGAACGTTCCGTTGGCACCCATTTGCACGGCGTCCCAGATGCCACCGGTTTCGGTGGCGCCAGGGTCTTGTGCTGATGGGTAAACATTGAGCAGGTTGGCGGCGCCGAGGCGCAGGCTGAGGTTATGGCTCAGGTCGAAGCCAAGCGTCAGGTCAAACACTACTTTGGCTTTGTACACGTCGTCTTCGCCGTTGAAATCTTCGAGACGCACTTCGCCGAAGCGGGTGAAGCGCAGGTTGGTACTGAACTTTTTCAGTTTGTAATCCAGCGCCAGGTTCATCTTGTTTTGAGGCGCACTGGCGAGCAGGAAGAGTTGCTCCCGGCGGCCAAAGTAAATATCCTCTTTGCCTTTCAGCTTGTCGCTGGTATTTATTTTATCCAATTGCATATCGTTGAAATTGGCGGCGAAAGAAGCCGCCAAGCGGCCATTGCCAAGATGCGTGGTATAGGTCAGAATTGCATCCACGCCTTTGGTTTTTGTATCAATGGCATTCGTAAAAAACTGGACAGCGCCGACGCGCAGCTTGTCGAGTTCGGGGGCGATTTCAGGAGAGTTTCCAGCATCGAAGGCTCCCGTCAAAACGACCCTGTCTTTGATGTTCACCATGTATCCGTCTATGCTGGCGGAGAACGAGCCGGAGCGAAAAGTGAAGCCCGCGCTGAGGTTGGTTGACGTTTCTTCTTTTAGCTCTGGGATGCCGAGGACTCTCGTGATGGGGCTGTTGTTTTTCGCAATTACTTTGTCAATTGGCACCCCGGACACAAAATCGGTGAAGGTGGTATTGTAGTAAATCTGCACCAGCGAGGGCGCCCGGAAACCGGAACTGACGCTGGCCCGGAAGGCCAGGTTATCGGCAAGTTCTAAGCGGGTAGCCAACTTGCCGTTGAGGGTGTTTCCGAAGTCGCTGTAATTTTCAAAACGGGCGGCAGCACCCACCATAAAGCGGTCGGAGAAGTCGAACTCGCCGTCTGCATAGACTGCGAAGTTGGAGCGAAACTCATTCAATTCATTGGCGGGTTGGAAGCCTGGGAAGCCCTGCGAACCACCGGGCCGCTTGTCAATAAGGTTGCCCTCAATGTCGGTTAGATAGACGATAAGGCTATCCGGGGTGTTGATATTTACTGGCAGTCCTTTCTTGTCATACGTGGCGTAAGAGCCTTCTTCGCCGGCGAAGATTTCATAATTGTCAATGCGGTATTCAGCACCGAAAGCAATATTGATACCTGCCAGCAAATCCGGGAAAAATTGCGTGAAATTCAGTCCCGTGGTATTTTGGCTCAATTGGTAGCCGCCGGCATCGAACCGCGTGGGCGATTTCTCTTCGAGCGATGCATTGAGTGTGCCGGTAATGTTGTACAAAAAGGTGTTCACCCCAAACGTGTTATTGAAGTCCACGTCCCAATTGCGGAGCTTGGTACGCATGCCAGTGCTGATGCTTTTATCCCAAATTTTGGAAGTAATATGAGGGTTGAAACCGTTGGGGTAAATGGCGGTCACATTGCGCTCGCTATCGGAGGTTCTTGTCCAGGCAAAGGCGTCGGTGTCGCGATAGCCATAGCCGCCGAAGGCATAGAAGCTGGTATTGCCAGCAATGGGCAAGGCAGCGTTAAAAAATGTATTGAAATTGTCGAGTGCTGCATCGCCATATTCTTCCCGGTAAATATCGAACACCGAGGGGTCGGAGGGCCGGTTGGTGCGGGCCTTCGACAGGAAGTCCGTCGTCACGTTGAAAAAACCGCCGTTGGCGCCGAGGGTCACGCCGTAATTGCCGTTGATTTGTATGGTTTCGCCGTCGTAGTTTTCGGGTTCAAGCGCTCCGTTCACGCCAGGTTTGGCGTTGAAAACCCCGGTGCTGATATTTCCTGTAAATTCGTTGACGGAAGATTTGAGCACGATGTTTATCACGCCTGCGATGGCATCGGAGCCGTATTGTGCACTGGCTCCGTCGCGAAGGATTTCGATGCGCTCGATGGCAGAGGCGGGGATGGCGTTCAGGTCGGTGCCAGTATTGCCGCGGCCGCGGGAGCCGAAGATGTTGACGTTGGAAGACTGGTGGCGGCGTTTGCCATTAATGAGCACCAGTGTTTGGTCGGGTCCTAACCCGCGCAGCGTGGCGGGGTCAACGTGGTCGGCACCGTCGGAGCCGCTTTGGCGGCTGGCGTTGAAGGAAGGGGCTGCGTATTGCAGTATTTGATTCACTTCCAATTGGCCCACGTCATTGGTTACTTTTCCGATTTCAATGATGTCAATGGCAACGGGCGATTCCGTCACGGTGCGGTTCAGGCTTCGGGTGCCGACGATTTCAATACCGGTGAGGTCTATGCCTGATTCGAGCGTCACATTTAACTGGCTTTGGCCATGCAGCGTGATCTCCTGTGCTTTAAAGCCAGTGTAGCTGATAACTAAGACAGCATCGCTGCGGCTGTAATCGAGAGAATAGCTGCCGTCAAAGTCAGTAATGGTGCCGTTGTTGGTACCTTTTTCAAGGATGTTCACTCCGAAAAGCGGTGTGCCGTCTTCATCTGTGATAATGCCGGTCAATGTATTTTGAGCGGTAAGAAATGCCATGCACGTCCATAGCAAAGCAAGGGTGGAGAGGAATTGTTTCATACAAAAGAATTTGTTAGTAAGAGTTAGGGGTGTTAAGAGAAATAATTTCGACGCTGAAGGACGCTGATTCTTATGATTTTTTATGAAATAAAAAATCAGGAACAGCGTGAAATCATAAAGAACCAGCGTCTTTCAGCGTCAAA
>SCUG01000376.1 GCA_004297645.1 Saprospiraceae bacterium
GCCCCCTCCAAAGGAGGGGGAGTTTGACACCTCCTCTTCGGAGAGAGGCTGGGATGGGGAGGTGTCTGGCTCCTTCCCCAAGGGGGGAGGCCGGGTGGGGACTTTCATGCAGGAATGGGGCGTAGACATGAAATATGAAAACCGTGGTGCAGTCGCCGCACCAAACCCCGAACCCTCCCCCCGTGAAATCTGGCTACTCAAGCGCTCGGAAGGCAAGCACTGCGCCGGCCTCGGCAAAACCACCGGCTGGATTCACCGCAGCAGCCTGAAAATGAAAAAAGTGAAAATGCTCGCCGGGGTACAGTACTTAAAAATCGACGATGAAGGCCTCCACATTTTGCACGATGACGAGACAAAGGTGCTGCCCGTGGACAATGTGGTCATTTGCGCCGGGCAGCTTTCGGTGAAGGACTTGTACGGGCCTTTGCAGCAGGTGGGTATTCCCGTGCACCTCATCGGCGGGGCGAAGCTGGCCACTGAGGTGGATGCAAAAAGGGCGATTGAAGAGGGGGCGAAGGTGGCGGCGCGGTTGTAGGGTGAGCCGAATGCGGTATTGCGGTGTTGCGGTGCCGTCGAGCCGTTAAACCGTCATACATATTTCAAAAGCAACCGTACACCGACATACATAATCAGCAAGGCGGTGGCCCGGCGGACCCAAATGGCAGGGAAGTGGTTGACGGCGATGCGCACACCAATTTGGCCACCTAAAATTACACAAGCCAATAGCGGAAGGACAAATTTCAGGTCTATCTCGAAATCTGGCTTAGCTAATTGGCCGCCGAGGCCGGCGATGGAATTTACCAAAATAAACAGACTCGAAGTGGCGGCGATGGTTTTGGGCTGCGCCCAACGTGTGAGGTACAGCACAGGGGCCAGGAAGATAC
This sequence comes from Saprospiraceae bacterium, assembly GCA_004297645.1. Lineage (GTDB taxonomy): Bacteria > Bacteroidota > Bacteroidia > Chitinophagales > Saprospiraceae > UBA6168. The sequence continues at coordinate 885 of SCUG01000376.1, forward strand.
CGCCGCCGATGCCCACCATGCCGGAGAGCAAGCCGATGCCGCCGCCGATGACTGGGTTTTGGAATTTGGATTTTGGGCCACTTGGGTTTTGGGGAAGTTTCTCAATTTGCGGCTTCAGCCACGTCAGAATGCCGGCAATCAACAGGGTGAAGCCCAGCAAAATAAAAAAGGCATTTTCCCGAATGGGCAAATACCCGCCCACGAACGCCAGCGGTACGCTCGCCGCCACAAGTGGCAACGTTTTTTTTAGGTCGAGGTGGCCTTTTTTATGAAAAATGTAAACGCTCCCGCTGACCACGGCTATGTTGCAAAACAGCGCCGTCGAGTGGGTGAGCAGGTAGTCCACGCCAAACAAAGCCAAAATAGCCAAATAGCTCGACCCCCCTCCGAACCCGACCGAAGAGTATAGCAGGGCAATGAGAAAAAATAAAAAGTAGAGTTCCCAGTCAGCCATTGTTTAGGTTGGTAATCTTTCAGTTGGCAACTTGCCCGTTAAGAATTCAGGCAAGTTTAGTAAAAAATTGGAAGAATGTCCGAAAAGAAAAAATGGTGGCCCGGCAGCCATACCACCGGGCCACCGCCAAAATATTGAATTTCTTTCAACTACTGGAATTGAGGGAATCCGCCCGCCCCTGAACCAGCATCAACTTCATTCCCTCACTGCACTCATGGGCATGCGTTTGTCAAAATGACCAGTGATGATGGGTGTTTGGGCACCGGCTGTATAGCGGCTCACGTTGTTGGCCACGAAGGTGTACAGCTCATCTATGGTGACAATTTTATCGCCGTCGGTGTCGGCCTCGCCCTTCAGTCCGCGGATGAGGTAATAGCTGAACACGCCGGAGCGCAGGCCGGAATCCTCCAGCGACACCTCCGCACCTTTGGAAGACATGAGCAGCGCCGTGCCTCCGTCCACCGACTCAAATGCCTTGTAATAGCGGTCCACCATATCTTGGGTGAGAGAGCGGGAAGCCATGTAGTTTTCATCTTCGGCCATGCCGAACAGGGTGCCCGAATGGCAGGCATCGCCGAGCACCAACTTGTACTTGGCCCGGCTGCTCTCCAGAATTTGCCGGATGTCTTCGTGATAAAGTCTGAAATTGACCCCGTCGAAGTCTTCCGGCACAAAAGCACCTTCGATGCCGTGGCCGGAAAAATAGAACAGCACCACGTCGTTCTCGCCGGCTTGGGAGAAAGTGCTGCGCATGTTTTCCAAAATATTGTCGCGGGTGGCGTTTTCATCCACAAGTACCTTCACTTGGTTGTCGGGAAGTGCGCCTCCTTCGGGGCTTTTCAGGAAGGCGAAAAACTGATAAGCGTCGTCATCGGTGAACCGCAGCGACGGCATGTGTGGGTAAGTGGCCACCCCTACCACCACAGCCCAAATGTGGACGGGAACGGGGGCAGTTGGTGGAGTGTCTGCCCCGGCAGCCGGTTCTGCTTTCAGCGGTGCATCTTCCGCCGCATTCACTAGGAGGGCCTCGCCGTCGGTGACAGCAGGAATGGGGCCGTCGAGCGGCTTGCCATAGACCCACTCGCCGGTAGTTGCGCGGCCAGTGGCGTCGTAGAAGATGCCGCTTCCGTTCTTCTTATTGTCCATCCAATGGCCCTTGAATTGGGCGCCATTTTTATAAAACATGGTGCCTTCGCCGTTGAATTTTCCGTTGCGAAACTGCCCCTCATACCTGTCGCCGGTGTGAAATGAATACATGCCGAAGCCATTGGGCTGGTTGTGCGCCCAGTCGCCATCATAGCTGTCGCCATTGGCGTAGTTCATCAGGCCTTTCCCATGAAACTGGTTTTGGCGAAATTCGCCGGTGTATTCATGGCCTTCCACAAAAATGAATTTGCCCTGACCCTCCCGGAAATTATCCGCCCAGTCGCCAAGGTATCTATTGCCATTGGAGAAATAGAGGATGCCCTGGCCATGCGGGACGCCGTCAGAAAAATTGCCCACGTACCTGCTGCCGTTGGCATAAATGAATGTGCCGTAGCCATTGAAACAGTCGCCTTTTGTGCAACCGGTTTCATCCACAGATGGCCCTGGGAAATAAGAGATGAAAGTGGGGGAAACAGCCGCAAGGCTGGCCGCAAACGGAAGGCACACCACTGCCAAAATCAAAAGCCATTTCATTGTTCCGGGTTTTGGATTTAGAAAAAGAAGATTGAGCTAAAGTGTAGCAGTGGTGCATTTACTCATTCGATTTTGGAAGTGATTTGCTGATTTGGAAAGATGGGGGAAGGTTTCGTTTTGAAAATCAGTACCCATAACGCTGGCCCCGTTCCGGCTTATTTCACCAGAAGGATATTTTAGAAAATCTTTTTCAAAGAAGGAGCCGGATTCCCTACATTTGCTGCCGCTAATTAGCATTTTCACCTTGCCTTTCACATCACCTGATTATTCTATTTTTGCGAAAATTTACGCACTGACAAATTATCCTACTTTACCCGGCTTTCTTTGCTTTCGAGCCATCGAATGCAGAGAAGCTCCCTAAAATGAGATGACATGTTGAAAAATGTTTTTTCCTTGATCTTGCTTTCCGCCATGTTCGCTTCATGCGGCAACGCTCCTGCCGGCACCACCGGGGAAACCGGCGAGGCTCAAATTTTTGGCGACACCATCACCACAGATGGCGCTATTCCTTATGGCGAGCTTGCCTCAAAAATGAAAGGTGTGGACAGCGTAGCTGTAAAAGTAAAGGGCACAGTACAAGCTGTTTGCCAAATGAAAGGCTGTTGGATGAACGTAAATGATAGCGCAGATTCAACAGAGATTTTTGTACAGTTCAAAGACTACGGATTCTTCATGCCGAAAGACATAGCCGGCCGCGAGGTCGTCATGGATGGATACGCCTACCGCTCCGTCACCTCGGTGGAAGAGTTGCAGCATTATGCCAAAGACGAGGGCAAATCGAAAGAAGAAATAGATGCCATCACCGCACCCTTGGAAGAGTTGAAGTTCATGGCCAGCGGTGTGTTGCTGATGCCTGAAAGCACCAAGCAATAATTTTTTTTTGAAAGGGGGCTGGCCGCTCCCTTTCAAAATGATTTGACATCCTCACGCCTCACCTCCCGCAAGATTTGAAAAAACACTTTCACCCGGCAATATGCCCATCCTCGCAATTGCTCAAAATTGCAATGTTTTGCCTATTGCCGGGTATGGCACTTGCTCAGCACAACGGCATCGTTGACAGTTTGCAACAACTGCTCAGACAGGCCCGGCCCGATACCTCGCGAGTAAACCTCCTCAACGACCTGTCGTGGGAGCTGAAATTCGACAACCCAGCAAAGGCCAGAGTGCATCTCGACTCGGCCCTGCAACTCGCCCGCAGGTTGCATTATAAAAAGGGCGAAGCTACGGCCCTCAACTTCCGGGGGGTGGTGGAAGACATCCACGGCAACAGCGACCTGGCGGTGCAATTTTTTCAACAGGCTCTCCATCTGCGCCAAAAACTCGGCGACCGCAAAGGGGTAGCCTCGCTTTTCAACAACATCGGAAATGTGCGGGAAAACCAGGGTGACTACCTCGCCGCTCTCGACAATTACCAGCGCTCGCTGCGCATCTGCGAAGAACTAAAAGATACCACCCGCATCACAAGTGCATTTTACAACATCGCCATTTTGCAGGAGACTATGGGCAACTACCCTGAAGCCCTGGATTACATTTACCAATACCTCGAATACTCGGAATCAACCGCCAGCGAGGACGGCATCGCCAATGCCTGGAATATCATCGGCAACATTAAAACAGAAACCGGCCGCCACGACGACGCACTGGCGGCTTACAAGAAATCACTCGCCTTATACCGAAAATTGGCCGACGAATGGAAGATTTCGACGGTGCTGAACAACATCGCAAACCTTAAAGACGCCATTGCAGAAGACGCAATGG
>SCUG01000377.1 GCA_004297645.1 Saprospiraceae bacterium
TTGCACGACGACATGGTGGCACTCGGCCTCAAACCCTTCCCGCTCCCGATGGGCGTTCGCACGGGCCAAACCACCGCCGAATCGCCCTACGTGCTCGACCGGTTCGACGGCTTCCCCGATGCGGCGGAAATGAAGGCGGACGCCCATGTGGCCGGTGTCCGGGAAGCGCTGAAGCACCCCAACGTAACTTTGCAGACCAACTGCCTCGTAGAAAAATTGGAGACCAACGCCTCCGGCAACGAGGTGAAAAAGGTAATCGCTACCTCCAACGGCGAGCGGGTGGAATACTCCGCCGGTATCGTCGTGGTGAGCTGCGGCGCCATCAACTCGGCGGCCCTGCTGCTGCGCTCCGCAAACGGCAAACACCCGAACGGCCTGGCCAATGCTTCCGGCGTGGTTGGGCGGCACTACATGGCGCACAACAACTCCGCCATGGTCGCCCTCTCCATCCAACCCAACCCGACGAAGTTCGGAAAGACGCTGGCGGTCAACGATTTTTACTTCGGCGACGAGGATTTCAAATTCCCGATGGGGCATATCCAGATGCTCGGCAAATCCGACCCCCTCATGTTCCGGGAAGACGCCCCCGGCTTTGCCCCCGGCTTCACCCTGGAATACATGGCCGGCCATGCCCTCGATTTCTGGATGACCTCCGAAGACCTGCCCGACCCCGAAAACAGGGTCACGCTGACACCCTCCGGCGGCATCTGCCTGCACTACCGGGAGAACAACCTCGAAGGCCACCAACGCCTGCAAAAGAAACTGAAATGGATACTCGAACACGCTGGCTGCGAGCAGCACTTTTTCCCCAACCATATTTATTTAGGTAAAAAAATCCCGCTGGCCGGAACGGCCCACCAATGCGGCACCGTCCGCTTCGGCAACGACCCGAAAAGCTCGGCGCTCGATGCCTGGTGCCGCTCGCACGAGGTGAAAAACCTCTTCGTCGTGGACGGCAGTTTTTTCCCCTCCAGTTCCGCCGTCAACCCGGGGCTGACCATCATGGCGATGGCGCTGCGGGTGGGGGAATACTTGGGTAAAGAAGAACTGGTTTAACCCTACTGTGGCACAGACAAACACAAACAAATGACTTTTTTAAACACAATAGGCACATAGTCCACATAGCTTTCCCGCCTCTGGCAGAAGCCTGTGAAACTATGTGAACTATGTGCCTATTGTGTTAAAAATGGGTATTTAAGACGCTTCAAAGTGTCGTCTGTTTTTTTATAAAAAGCCTTTTTACCAAAACTAAACTCATGTATCAAAATCCAAATCATCGCTTGCTCAACCAGACCTGCATCGTCACCGGCGCCAGTTCCGGCATCGGCAAACACGTAGCCCTCGCCATGGGGAGAGACTGCGCCAACGTGGTCGTCAATTACATCTCCGACCCCGTAACCGCCGAGGAAGTGGCGCACGAAATCGAGGTTTCCGACGACATAGCAAAAGCCATGACCTTCAAAGCCGACGTGAGCAAGGAAGACCAGGTGCAGGCCATGTTCAAAGCAGCCGTCGAGCGCTTCGGCACGGTGGACATCCTCGTGGCCAATGCCGGGCTGCAACGCGACGCCCCCCTCCACGAAATGACCCTCGCCCAATGGCAAACCGTCATTGACGTGAACCTCACCGGGCAGTTCCTTTGCGCACGGGAAGCCCTCCGGGAGTTCATCCGCCGGGGCAAGCGGCCTGACGTGAGTTGCGCCTTAGGCAAAATCATACACATGAGTTCCGTCCACGAGGTCATCCCCTGGGCGGGGCACGCCAACTACGCCGCCTCCAAAGGCGCCATTGTGATGCTCATGCAGTCCATCGCTCAGGAGTACGCCCCCATCGGAGTGCGGGCCAACAGCATCGCCCCCGGGGCCATCCAAACCCCCATCAACCGGGATGCCTGGGCTACGCCGGAAGCACTGGAACACCTGCTCAAACTCATCCCCTACAATCGCATCGGGCAGCCCTCCGACATCGGCGCCGCCGCCGTTTGGCTGGCCACCGACGAGTCGGACTACATCAACGGCACCACGCTTTTCGTGGACGGCGCCATGACCTGCTATCCGGGCTTCTCTACCAATGGGTAGGGGCGTTGGAGAGGCGACACCTTTTCAAATGGAGAGGTGACACCTTTTCAAATGGAGAGGTGACACCTTTTAAAAAGGTGTCACCTCTGAGCCTAAAGGTGTCACCTCTGAAACCTTTTAAAATAAAAAAAAATGACCAACCTGAAATCATCAGCCGAACACCAGCGCCTGTCCGAAAATTACGAAGGCAAAAAAAACTGGCTCCATTGGGGGCCTTACCTCAGCGAGCGCCAATGGGGCACCGTGCGGGAGGATTACAGCGAGCACGGCACAGCCTGGGATTACTTCCCGCACGACCATGCCCGCAGCCGCACCTACCGCTGGGGCGAAGACGGCATCGCCGGCATCTGCGACGAAATGTGCCGGGTCTGCTTTTCCGTGGCGCTCTGGAACGGCAACGACCCGATTCTGAAAGAGCGCCTCTTCGGCCTGACCGGCCCCGAAGGCAACCACGGCGAGGACGTGAAGGAGCTGTATTTCTACCTCGACAACACGCCGTCGCACTCGTACATGAAGCACCTGTACAAGTACCCGCAGGCGGCTTTTCCCTACCAGGATTTGGTGGAGACCAATGGCCGCCGCTCGAAGGAGGAGCCGGAGTACGAACTGCTCGACACGGGCGTGTTCGGGGGCAACCGCTACTTCGATGTGTTCACCGAATACGCCAAGGCGGGCGAGGAGGATATTTTGATAAAAATAACGGCGCACAACCGGGGGGAAGAAACGGCCCCGCTCACCCTGCTGCCCACCCTTTGGCTGCGCAACTTGTGGAGCTTCGGCCTGCTGGAGGAAAAGCCGGAAATCCAGCTCGAAAAGCCGGGCAAGGGCTACGGCAGCGTGCGCATTGACCACCGGGAAGCCGGCGAATATTTCCTTTATTTTGAAACGCCGGAACGGACGCTTTTCACCGAAAACGAAACCAACATGGAGCGGCTGTTCGGCACGTCAAATGCCTCGCCCTTTGTCAAGGACAGCATCAACGACGCGGTGGTGAGCGGCGATTTTTCTTTGCTGGAAAACAAAACGAGGGGCACCAAATTTTCGCCGCTGTACCGCGCCGAAATCGCCGGGGGCGAAAAGGTGGAAATCCGCCTCCGCCTTTGCAAAGCCGCAAAAAAGGCCAACCCGCTGACGACGGATTTTGACAAAACCTTCGCCGCCCGTTTGGCGGAAGCCGATGAGTTTTACAACTCCTTTTCCCCAAAGGATGCCGATGCCGATTTAAAAAACATCCAGCGCCAGGCATTTGCCGGGATGCTTTGGAGCAAGCAATATTTCAACATTGACATCCCCCGCTGGCTGAACGGCGACCCCGGCCAGCCGCCGCCGCCCGAAGCCCGCAAGAACGGCCGCAACCGGCACTGGATGACCCTCAACAACGAGGACATCATCTCCATGCCCGACAAGTGGGAGTACCCCTGGTACGCCGCCTGGGACCTCGCCTTCCACTGCGTACCGCTGGCCATGCTCGATCCTGATTTTGCCAAAAACCAACTCCTGCTTTTCCTGCGGGAATGGTACATGCGCCCCAACGGGCAACTGCCCGCCTACGAGTGGGCCTTCAGCGACGTGAACCCGCCCGTGCATGCCTGGGCCTGCATGGAAGTTTACCGCATGGAAAAGAAGCGGTCGGGCAAGGGCGACATCCGTTTTTTAAAAAAGGCATTTCAAAAACTGCTCATCAACTTCACCTGGTGGGTCAACCGCAAAGACCACAACGACAACAACGTTTTCGAGGGCGGCTTCCTCGGTCTGGACAACATCGGCGTCTTCGACCGCAGCGCCCTCCCGATAGCTATCGGGACCGGCGGCGGCCAACTGGAACAGGCCGACGGCACGAGCTGGATGGCCATGTACTGCCTCAACATGCTCGACATGGCGCTGGAAATTGCCCAGGAGGACGATACTTTTGAACAAGTCGCCACCAAGTTTTTTGAGCATTTCGTCTATATCGCTGAGAGCCTCAACCGCATCGGCGAAGACTGGACGGGCGCCTGGGACGAGGAGGAGGGCTTTTTTTACGACATCCTCGCCATGCCCGGCGGGCGCCACATTCCCATGAAAGTGCGCTCGCTGGTGGGCCTGACGACCCTCTTCGCCACGCTGGTACTCGACCACGAGCGGCTGCAAAAAGTGCCGGAGTTCCTGCGCCGGCTGGAGTGGTTTCGCCATTACCGGCAGGAAAACAAGTTCTACGTGGTCATCGAAAAATTGGAGAAGGGGGAGAACATCCTGCTTTCCGTCCTGCCCCGCCCACGGCTGGAAAAGATGCTGGAAGCCTTGCTCAACGAGCAGGAATTCCTCTCGCCCGGCGGCATCCGGGCCTTGTCCAAAAAGCATGAAACGCCCTACTCCGTCCAGATTGACGGTGAAACCTTCGGCCTGAAATACGAGCCTGCCGAGTCCTCCACCGGCCTGTTCGGCGGCAACTCCAACTGGCGCGGCCCCGTCTGGATGCCGATGAACTACCTCGTCATCCAGGCGCTGCGGCAGTTTCACCAATACTTCGGCGACGGACTGGAAGTGGCCTGCCCGGCTGGCAGCGACCGCTTGCGCAACTTAGCCGGCGTGGCCGACGACCTGTCGAACCGCTTGGTGGCGCTGTTCAGGGCCGGTGCAGACGGGCGCCGCCTGGTGCACGGCGACGCTTCGGTTTTTCAAAATGACCCGCATTTCAAAGACTTGATTTTGTTCTACGAATATTTCCACGGCGACAATGGCCGGGGCGTGGGTGCTTCGCACCAAACGGGCTGGACGGGCGTCGTGGCAGAGTTGATTGATTGCGCCTGCTGGAAGTAAACGGTTAGAGGTGACACCTTTTTAAAAAGGTGTCACCTCTTGAGCCGCTAAGAAAAATTTTCGACCATGCTAACTTTTCAAAATCCCTCTTTCGAGGAAACGACATCCAAAGAATGGCTCGTCACCAACGGCATCGGCGGCTATGCTTCCGGCACGCTTTCGGGGGCCAACACCCGCCGCTACCACGGGCTGCTGGTGGCATCGCTCAATCCGCCCACACAGCGGCAGGTGCTGGTGGTGAACATGGAGGAATGCCTGACCATCCACCGCGACACCTGCGTCGGGTTTTCCTCCAACCAATTCCCCGGCATCGTGCATCCGAGGGGGTACCAGTACCTGCAGAGTTTCGAGCGCACACCCTTGCCCCGCATGGTTTCCGATGTGGGCGGCAGCCAGGTAGCCAAGACGGTTTTCATGGTGCACGGCTCCAACACTACCGTGATGGCCTACGAAAACGTGGGGCAATCGGCCTTTCAACTTTCGCTCACCCCGTTTTTTTCCGACCGGGACTACCACAGCCTTTTGCGTGAAAACGAGCGTTCTGATTTTTATTTTGAAAAGAAAAAAGACGTCCTCAAAATCTTCCCGCACTACGGCGCTGCGCCACTTTACGTCCGGTATTTCAATGGGGAATTTAAAGAGACCCGCTACTGGTTCAAGAATTTCCAGTACGAAAAAGAGCGCTACCGGGGGCTTGATTTTCAGGAGGACGCCTATTCTATCGGCAAATTCACCTACACGCTGGGGCCGGGCGAGAAAGCCCACTTAGTGTTCAGCCTCGACGAGGAAATAGTGGCCAACAACCCCGATACGCTGGAAGCACAGGAGTTGAAGCGTTTGAAAAAATTGCGCCCTTTGGGCAAAACAGACCCCTTCGTGGCCGACCTGCAAATTGCCGCCGCCCAGTTCGTCGTGTGGCGGGCCTCCACGGAAAGTTATTCCCTGCTGGCGGGCTACCATTGGTTCACCGATTGGGGGCGCGACACCATGATTGCCATGCGGGGGCTGACCATCGCCACCGGGCGGCAAAAGGTGAGCCGCTCCATTCTGCAAACATTTTTCAGCAGCCTCAGCGAGGGCATGTTGCCCAACCGCTTCCCCGATTTCGCCGGCGAAAAAGTGGAGTACAATACCATTGACGCCACGCTTTGGCTCTTCGTGGCGCTGTGGGAATACCACCGGAAATTCGGGGACTGGGCTTTTATCGAAGAAAATTTCGACCACCTCACGGACATCATTCAGTGGCACTTGAGGGGCACCCGCTACGGCATCCACGTCACGGAAGAGGGCTTCCTCTATGGCGGCGAAGGCATTGCCCAACTCACCTGGATGGACGCACGCATCGGCGACCACGTGGTGACGCCCCGCCACGGCTGCCCGGTCGAAATTCAGGCGCTGTGGTTCAACGCCCTGAAAATTTACGAGGCATTGGCGAAAGAGGTAGGCACGGCTGGCAAGGAAGACCTGACGGACACTTGCAGGCACACCGCCGGGAGGCTGGCGAAAAATTTCAAAACCCATTTCTGGAACGAGGCGGGCTACCTGAACGACGTGGTCACGCCCGGCTTCCCGACCGACGAGTCCTTGCGCCCCAACCAAATTTACGCCATCAGCCTGCCGTTTTCGTTGCTAGAAAAAGAAGAGGAAATGTTGGTGTTTGAAACGGTGAAAAAGCACCTCTACACGCCTTTCGGCCTGCGCACCCTCGACCCGGCGCACCCAGATTTCAAGCCTGTTTACGGCGGCAACCAATGGGAACGGGACATGGCCTACCACCAGGGAACGGTGTGGCCCTTCCTGCTGGGCGATTACTTCCTGGCGATGCTGAAGCTGAGAAATAACACCCCCGAAACCTGTCAGGAAATCAGGAATTCGCTCGACCAACTACGTGTGCATTTTTACGAAAAAGACTGCATCCACGGCATTTCTGAAATCTTCGACGGGCTTCCCGATAGCTATCGGGACTGCGACGGCAGAGGCACGGTGCAACAGGCATGGTCGGTCGGGGCGATGCTGATGGTGTACGCGGCGATGGGGGACAGCGGTGACACCTTTTAGAAAGGTGTCACCTCTCAATTCAACAACATGGAAAACCTGATAACGGCATTGCGGAGCAACCTGAAAATCTACCTCATCGAGGCCTGGGCCTTGGGGATGTTCATGGTGTCGGCCTGTGCTTTTGTCATCCTCGTCGAGCACCCGGATTTGCCCGTCAGGGCGGCCATTGCGTCGCCGTTGGCACGGCGGTTTTTGATTGGGCTGGCGATGGGCGGCACGGCCCTGCTGCTCATTTATTCAAAATGGGGCAAACTCAGCGGGGCACACATGAACCCGGCGGTGACGCTGACTTTTTTGAACTTAGACAGGATTAGCAAAGTCAACGCCTTTTGGTACATCGTTTTTCAGTTTCTGGGCGGGGCGCTGGCGGTATATCTTTTCAAGTGGTTTTTGCCTGGTTTCATTTCCGACCCCTCGGTAAACTATGCCGTCACCGTGCCCGGCACTGCGGGCGAAGGGGTTGCGCTCGGACTGGAAGCCTTGCTTTCGTTTTTGATTATCCTGACCGTTTTGTTTTCAAGCAATTTTCCAAAAATAGCGCCCTGGACGGGCTGGCTGGTCGCTTTTTGGCTGACGGTTTTCATCACCTTCGAAGCGCCCTTTTCGGGCATGAGCATCAACCCTGCCCGCACGGTGGCATCGGCCCTGCCGGGCAATATGTGGACGGGATTGTGGCTGTATTTTCTGGGGCCAATCGCTGCGATGATGCTGGGCGGCTGGCTGTACCGGCTGTGGTTCCGTTCGCAGCATGGCGGGGATTGCACCGGGATGAAGTTCCACTTGTCCGGCAAAAAAAACGGGTGCAAGTCTTACGAGGTGCTGGCCTAAATTATCCTAAATCATGGTGATTTTTAAAATCACCATGATTTGACAATTTTAAAACCCAATTTTATGAATGCCCTACCCATCGTCGAAGTAAAAAATGCCAGTTTGTTCAGGAGCGAAGCGACGGTCGTTTCGCCTGCCTTGAAACTGTTGGAGCGAACAAAGAAGTGGCGGGAAGAGGCCCGCTTCATGCAAAAGGAAGCCACCTTTTTTTCAAAGATTATCCTGAAATCCCATGCCCTGGCGCATGGCGCCAAAAAGGAACAGCTTTTCCTTTTGCAGAGCCAGTTTTTTCAGTTCAGGGACAACGACCTGGCGGCCCGCCGCGCTGATTTGGACCGGCACGAGGCGCAGCTTTCAGAACAGGCCAACTGCAAATACCCGCCTTCCTCTTTCGGAAACTTGTACGATTCGCACAGGGATTTGGAGGGGAAACTGGAGGAGTTGGACGCCGTGCTGAAAGGCTTGAAATTGAAGGCTTTCGAGGTGATTGGCGAGTTTTTGACCGTGCGGATTTTTTGACAAAATGGTATCCTTTCAAAAAATTATAGCAGTTCTTCGAGCGGCAGGGTTTTGAACCCTGCGGTTTCCCACTCAAACCACCGGGTTCAAAACCCGGCCGCTCGAAAATACCAGCCTTTTTGAGGGGATAAAAAAAGTGTATGGTTTTAAAGAAAAAATGTATCCGCTCAAAGTGGGCTGGAATTGTATCGCTGAAGTCCTCTTCGGCGGTAAAAAAAGCCCATTAATAAAGCTTATGGAGCTGCCGAAGATGACTTCGGCAGTAAGTTTACCATGCCTTTTTGAGCGGATACGACAAAATCAAGAAAATGAAACCAAGAGAAATTTTTATCACTGCCGCCCTCCTCCTTTTGGCGGTCATCGCAGGCGTTTCTTTTTTCTGGAAGCCCGTGCTGTGGAGCCTTGTATTTTTCATGCCCGTCATCGGGGTGGGTGTGGGCGACATTTTACAGAAGAAGCAGACCCTCAAAAGCAACTTCCCGGTGATTGGCCATTTCCGGTATTTGCTGGAAAAATTCAGGCCCGAAATCATGCAGTATTTCGTGGAGACCGACACGGAGGGCATGCCCGTCAACCGGATGTTCCGCTCCTTGATTTACCAGCGGGCCAAAAACACCAACGACACCACCCCCTTCGGCACCAAGTTCGACGTGTACAGCGAGGGTTACGAGTGTTTGGCACATTCGATGTACCCCAAAAAATCGGAGGAAGTGGAACACGACCCGCGGGTGCTCATCGGCGGGCCGCATTGCAAACAGCCCTACAGCGCCAGCATCCTGAACGTCTCGGCCATGAGCTTCGGCGCACTGAGCCAGAACGCCGTGCTGGCCCTGAACAAAGGCGCAAAACTGGGCGGCTTTGCGCACAACACCGGCGAAGGCGGCGTCAGCCCGTACCACCTCGAACCCGGCGGTGATTTGATTTGGCAAATTGGCACCGGCTACTTCGGTTGCCGGGACGCCAACGGGGACTTTTGCCCCGATACTTTTAAAAAATACGCCCTGCTCGCCAACGTGAAGATGATTGAAATAAAGCTGTCGCAAGGCGCCAAACCGGGGCATGGCGGCATCTTGCCCGCCGCCAAAAACACCGTGGAAATTGCCAACATCCGGCACGTGCAGCCCTTCACCGATGTCCTGTCGCCACCCTGCCATACGGCCTTCAACGGCGCAAAGAGCTTGATGCTGTTCATCCGCCAACTGCGGGAACTGTGCGGCGGCAAGCCCGTCGGTTTCAAATTATGCGTGGGCGACAAGGGCGAGTTTGTTGATTTGTGCAAAGCCATGCTGGACACCGGGATAGCGCCCGACTTCATCACCGTGGACGGCGGCGAAGGCGGCACGGGCGCCGCCCCCGTGGAGTTTTCCAATTCCGTCGGCCTGCCGCTGCGGGACGGCCTGGCTTTCGTCAGCGATACCCTGAACCAATACGGCTTGAAAAAGGACATTAAAATCATCGCCTCCGGCAAAATATTCACCAGCTTCCACATCGCCCGCACCCTGGCGCTCGGCGCCGATTTGTGCAACAGCGCCCGTGCGATGATGATGGCTTTGGGCTGCATCCAGGCCCTGCAATGCAACACCAACACCTGCCCGGTGGGCGTGGCCACCCAAAACAAAAGCCTGATGAAAGGGCTGGATGCCGGCGACAAATCGGTGCGGGTGGCCAATTTTCACAAAAACACCGTCCACAGTTTTGTTGAATTGCTGGCCGCCGCCGGCCTGACGAGGCCCGGCCAACTGAGGCGGAAACACATCCTCCACCGCATGGGGCCTAATCGCCTCGTTCCTTACAGCGAACTATACCCGGAGGCTTCAATCTTGGGAAAATGCTGACCCCCGGCTTCAAAGGTAGCCTCCCCCCCGGCCCCCTCCAAAGGAAGGGGAGGCGCACGTCACCCCCTCCTTTGGAGGGGGCCGGGGGGAGGCTATACAAGGCATGAATAGAATCTGTTACAAACAGGAAAAATGAAATTTTACGTCTTATCCGAAGATTCCATCCCCCGCCTCACCACCGCCCAAATGGTGGAAGTGGACCGGCTGATGACCGAAGAATACCACATCGAACTCCTCCAGATGATGGAGAATGCCGGGCGGTGCTTAGCCATCCTGGCAGTTCGGCGTTTTTTAAAGAAGAAGCTGAAAAAGAAACGGGTCATCGTATTGGCCGGCACGGGCGGCAACGGTGGCGGCGCTTTGGTCAGTGCCCGCAGGCTGCACAGTTGGGGCGCAAATGTGAGCGTCTATCTCAGCAGCGGGGAGGAAAAAATGACGCCCGTCCCCCTGCACCAACTCGACATCCTGAAAAGGATGGGCGTGAAAATCAAGAGCGGCGGGGAGTTGCCCCAAGCCGAACCCGTCGCCCTCGTCATTGACGGCCTCCTCGGTTACAGCATCGGGGGCGACCCGGCGGGCTTGGCCAAAACGATGATTGAATGGGCGAACGGGCAGGCCGCGCCCGTCCTGTCGCTGGACACTCCCTCCGGCTTGGATTTGACCACCGGAACGGTACACCTCCCCACCGTCCGGGCTGCGGCGACGCTGACGCTGGCGTTGCCCAAGCAAGGTCTTTTTGGGGAAAATGCGGTGGAGGTGAGAGGCGAGCTTTACCTCGCCGACATCGGCGTGCCGCCGGAACTGTACGCCGAACCCAGCTTGGGCTTGAAAGTGAAGCGCGGCCTTTTCGCCAAGTCGGATGTGGTGAAAATTAACCCGGTGAGCGCTGAGGAAGAAGGGGAGGCAGGGGAAGAAGAAGGCGAAACGGACAAGGATTAAAGATAATCGCCTCTAAAATTAATAGGTGCCAGCGGTGACACCTTTTCAAAAGGTGTCACCGCTCAAAACCTCCAAATTATTTCACCAACTTGACATGAAAAACAAACTGCCATTTCCCCTGCTCATTGCCTGCCTGCTGCTGGCATCGTCTTGCGCCGATTACAAATTGCATTACAGCAAAGAAGGAAAAAATTGGGAGCAGGACGTGCCTCCTTCCTCGCTGAAGTTGCAGCACCGGCTCTACCTCGCCGGCGATGCGGGCAATGCGCCGGCGGGCGGCACGGTGCCCGTACTTGCCTACCTCAAAAAACGCCTGCCGCAGGAGGGCGAAAACAGCTCCATCCTCTTTTTGGGCGACAATATCTACTATGACGGGATGCCGCCAAAAGAGGATGAAGAAAACCGGGCGCTGGCCGAACACCGCATCACAGCGCAACTGGAAATCCTCGACGGTTTCAAAGGCCGCCCGCTTTTTATCCCCGGCAACCACGACTGGCGCAACGGCCTCAAAGGCGTGCGCCGGCAGGAAGATTTTGTCAATAAATACCTGAACGGCAGGAAGGGCATCAAAGACGACGACAAGGGCTGGGAGCCTTATTTTCTTCCATCCGGCGGCTGCGCCGGTTTGGACGTGGTGGAGATAAACGACAACCTCGTTTACATCATCGTTGACTCGGAGTGGTGGGTGAGGGACTGGGACAAGGAGCCTGAAATCAATGCGGGCTGCGAAATCAAAAACCGCGAGATGTTCCTGTTTTTATTTGAAACGGTGCTGCGCAAAAACCGCGACAAAAACGTGGTGGTCGCCATGCACCACCCGCTGTACACCAACGGCCCGCATGGCGGCAGGTTCCCGGCCAAGGCCCACCTTTTCCCGCTGACGCAAATGAAGGGAAACCTGTACGTTCCCCTGCCGGGCCTCGGCACGCTGTACACCGTGCTGCGCGGCAGCATCGGTTCCCGGGAGGATGTGCCGCACCAGCTTTACCAGGACATGAAGAAGGGAATGATAACGGGGGCCAAGAAAAACGGGGAGTATATTTTCGTTTCCGGCCACGAACACGCACTCGAGTATTTTGAAAACGAGGGGCAGCATTTCATCGTCAGTGGCAGCGGCTCGAAGACTTCGCCGGTGGGCATGGGCCGGGGCGCTGAATTTACATACAGCAGCGAGGGTTTTTCAACCATTGATTTTTATGAAACGGGCGAGGCGTGGGTGCAGTTTTGGGTCGTTGACAAGAATGGCGGCGATGCCAAAATGGTGTTTCAAAAAAAGATAAAAGGGCCACTTGCCAGCGTGCAAGCGGAGGCTGCTGCCAATACCCAACAGTTTGAAATAATGCCCGGCAGCGTGGAAACGACGCCTATCAGGAATGCCCTCAAACCTACCGGCGGGCTGCACAACTTCCTGCTCGGCAAACACTACCGGAAGGTTTACCTTGAAAAATACAATTTCCCAACGCTCGATTTGAGCACCTTCGAGGGCGGGCTGACACCCTTGCAGCGGGGCGGCGGCGGCCAGACCAATTCGCTGCGGATGGAAGATGCCCACGGCCACCAGTTCGTATTGCGCGACCTGACGAAGGACGTGTCCCGCCTGCTGCCTTTCCCTTTCAATAAAATGACGGCGGTCAAAAGCATCGTGCTCGACAACTTCCTCTCTTCCCATCCTTTCGCACCGTTGGCCGTGCCGCCCCTGGCCGAGGCCCTCAATATTTACCACACCAACCCCAAGCTGTACTTCGTGCCAAAACAACCGGCGCTGGGCAGTTTCAATGACATCTTTGGCGGCAGCGTTTACCTGCTGGAGGAGCGCCCCGGCGGCGATTGGTCGGGCACCGGCATATTCGGCGACGCCGAAAAAATCATCAGCACCCCCGACCTGGTGGACAAAATGCTGGACAACAACAACTCCAAAGTTGACCAACCCTGGACGCTGCGCACCCGCTTGTTCGACCTCCTCCTCGGCGACTGGGATCGGCACGACGACCAATGGCGGTGGGTTAGGTTTGAAGAAAAAAATGGCAAAAAAACCTACCGCCCCATCCCCCGCGACCGCGACCAGGCTTTCTCCCGCTACGATGGCTTGCTGACGCAGGCGGCCAGGATTGCAGCCTTGCCGCTCATTCGCCAGGTACAAATCTATGGCCCCGAAATGGGCAACATGAAATGGGACACCTGGAGCGCCCGCCGTTTTGACCATTCATTCCTCAATGAACTGGAATGGAAAGACTGGGAGGCCCAGGCAACCTTCATCCGGGAACACCTGACGGACGAGGTCATTGACAATGCGTTTGCCACCTGGCCCGCTTCCGTGCAGCAGATGACTGCCGGGCCAATCAAGGCCGCCCTGAAAAAGCGGCGCGACGATGTCCTCAGCATCGCCAAGCGCCACTACCAACTGCTTTCTGAAAATGTGGACGTTCATGGCAGCGACGAGCCGGAGTTGTTTGA
Organism: Saprospiraceae bacterium; assembly: GCA_004297645.1. GTDB lineage: Bacteria > Bacteroidota > Bacteroidia > Chitinophagales > Saprospiraceae > UBA6168. Next base: position 13,511 of record SCUG01000377.1, read on the forward strand.
AATCGTGCGGGTCAGCGACAGCCATGTACGGGTCACTGTTTTTGAATTGAATAAAAAAGGAGAGATAAAAGAGAAGGTCTATGAGCGGAACTTCGAGTGCGACATCACCAGGGAAATTGACATTTACGGCATCGGCGGCGACGATGAGTTCCGGGTGTCGGGCGAGGTGGGCAAAAGCATTTTAATCAGGCTGATCGGCGGCCAGGGCAAGGATGTTTTTGTGGACGAATCCAAAGTGGCGGGCCATAAAAAAATGACCCTCATCTACGACGACCTCCGCAAAAACGAAGTAGAGAAAGGCACAGACGCCAGGGATTTGCGCAGCAACCGCCGCATCCACAACCTTTACGACCGCACCGCCAGCCACTACGAATACAATATGTTCATGCCACTGCCCATCATCGCCAGCAACCCCGACGATGGTTTTACCCTCGGCGCCAACCTGAACTGGATAACTTTCAAGTTTAAAAAAGAACCCTACGCCGCCATGCACAAGGTGCTCGCCAGCTACTCCTTCGCCACCAACTCTTATTTTTTGGATTACGCGGGCGACTACCTCAACACCTTCGGCAATTTCGACCTGCTGCTCAACGGCACGCTGCGGGGGCCATCTTATGCTTTCAATTACTACGGTTTCGGGAACGATGCCAGGGCGGATTTTGAAAACAACGACCTCGATTTCTACCGCGTGCGGCAGAGCTTGGTGCGCATCAACCCCTCCCTGAAAAAACGCTTTGCCGGCAACGGCGGGCAACTCACGCTCGGCCCCGTGTTCGAGATGAGCGACGTGGAAACTACCCAGGGCCGCTTCATCACCGCTGATGAAAATGGCCTGCCCACCGCATTTTTCGCGCGGCAGTATTTCGCCGGGGCTGCTTTTGGTTTCAACTTCGTCAGCCTCGACAATTGGGTCATCCCGCACCAAGGCATCAAATTCACCAGTTCCCTCGGTTGGCTCAACAGTTTTCAAAAAGAGGACAAAAACTTCGCTTCGCTCCGCGCCGGTTTTGCCATTTTTCAAAACCTCGACCGCAAGCAAAACCTCGTCTTCGCCACCCATTTCGGCTTCGGCCACAACCTCGGCGACGGCTTTGAACTGTACCAGGCTCACAACCTCGGCGGCCCCGAAAGCCTGCGGGGCTACCATGCCCAGCGCTTTTACGGGAAAACCTCCTTCTGGCAAAGGGTGGACCTTCGGGCGCGCTTGTTCAGCAGCTACAACCAAACCCTGCCGTTCACCTTCGGGCTGTTCGCAGGCTTTGACCACGGGCGGGTTTGGGAAGAAAACGATGCCTCCGAAGCCTGGCACTACGACTACGGCGGCGGCTTCTGGATGGCCCCGGCAGATGCCCTGACGTTTTCCTTAGGCTTGTTTCAGCCAAAAGAAGATGGCGAGGACGGGCCGCAGTTTGCTTTCAGGCTGGGGGTAGGGTTTTGAAATAATTCGTAACAATTTAACCCCTCAAGAGGTGACACCTTTTCAAAAGGTGTCACCTCTAAATCTTCAAGAGGTGACACCTTTTCAAAAGGTGTCACCTCTATAATTCTCTTCAAGAGGTGACACCTTTTCAAAAGGTGTCACCTCTAAAGGTGTCACCTCTCTGCCAGCGCAATAAATAAAATTTGAACGCAAGGACGCAAAGAACTAATTACAACTTTGCGTCCTTGCGTCCTTGCGTCCTTGCGTTCAATTATCTCAGCGTTCAATTATTTCGTCCCGTATTTCTTAAGTGACTTTTGATTGAGCCGCTGCGTGCCGCAACTTGTCTGACTTGACTTTGGCTAACTACTAACCTGGCGAAGCCAGCACCAGCGGGACAACGGGTGGCAGGGGAAAATTACCGGCAATTTGTTGGCCTTTAATTGCGCATAAGCACCTAAATAGATGCCTTATTTCAGCACCATTTTGTTCAGGATGGAAACCACCATCAAAAGCACCACGATAACGAAAGCAAAACCAGCATACAAAAAATAAGTCACCATTTCTGAATAGACAGAGGGCGGCCGGATTTTCTGCACAACGGCCTGGGGCAATTGGGAAGTTACGGCTGCGGTTTGCTGCCGGGCACTGATGCTTTTTCCTTCTTCTTCGATATAGCCCAAAATGCCGTCTATCTGGCCGTCCGTCAGGTAGCGGTGGTCGGTCATCACGGTGCGATTATTTTCCTCAAACAAGCGAACGGCGCCGGCGTCGCCCGACTTGACGAGGTCTTGCGAGGAGTGGATCCACCGATGGAGCCAGGTTTTGTCGTGGCGGCTGTTGACGCCGCGCAAATTGGGGCCTACCATCTTGCCCTGCCCGATGGAATGGCAGGCGCTGCAAATACTTTTGAAAAGCTGTTTGCCGTCGCTGATGCCGGCGAATGGATTGGCGGCAGCGGCTACGGGGGCAGCCTCTTTTTCAGGGGCCACCACCTCTTTGCTGCCGGCATTTGCGGCAAGGGATGCTTTATTGGCATCGCCCGCCGGGGCAGTTTTTTTACCCTCGGCGACAGCCTCTTCCGGCGGGTAAAGGGCTGCCAGACGGCGGACGTAATTGACCATCTGCCACCGCTGCTCCTCCGAGAGGGTTTCGGCAAAGCGGAGCATGGGCGGGTTGCCCTCGGTTATTTTCCAAAACAGCGCCCCGTCTGTCTGCCGCTGCACGCGGCGGGAGGTCAGGTCGGCGGGCCTGCGTTCCAGCGCGGCCGCGTTGATGCCGTCGCCTTTGCCGTGGTTGCCGTGGCAAACGAAGCAGATGGCGTTGAACAATTGCTCCCCGTTGGCGGTGGCGGCTTTGTCGCCTTTCAGGGGGTTCTTCAGGGCGTTGGCCGATTTTGGCGCTACCCAATTCCCCCACTGAAATACCGGTGGCTCCGCCTGGGAATGTAAGAATGGCAAAATGGTGATGGCCAGCAATAAACAGCGGCCTTTTACTAAAATAGGCTTCATGGTATTTTTTTTAAAAAAAGATAACTACTCTCCCCTTGTCATTCCCGCAGGGAATGACAAAGGGGGGAGGGTAAGCAGCCACAAAAAATAAACTGGTAAATGGGTGGGGTGATTTCGGATTTCGATGTCAAAGCATCTCCGCTCCGAAATCCGAGATACGAAATTAGGGGTGTTAAGAGAAAAATTCCAAACGGTTTTTTTGACGCTGAAAGACGCTGGTTCTTTATGATTTCACGCTGTTCCTGATTTTTTATTTCATAAAAAATCATAAGAATCAGCG
>SCUG01000378.1 GCA_004297645.1 Saprospiraceae bacterium
TGTTCGGATTGAACAACCACATCATTGACCAGAAGCAATATACCATCCTTGTCACGGTGGTAATTCTGAGCGCAATATTGCCCACCGTGGTTGCGCAAAAATATTTCCAGCCAAAAAATTCTACCATGCATGCATGGGGACGGCTGAGAAGCAATAAAAAGAATGGAAATTCAAATCAAGATGGAAAAGACCTGTCCCTTCCCCAGCATGAATAGCAACGGACCTAATTTCAATACCGGACCATCTTGGAAAAGACCTTTGAAACTGTAAAAAAAGTAATAATGGCGCTTTCAGATAACCACAAAAGGGTTGTTTGGTCCACCATAACCTTGATTGAACGGCGGGCAAACGAAATACTGGCGCTGCTCAACGGAATTCCGGAAAGTAGCACTTACGGTGTAGAAAACGACCTGAGCGCCGAAGAAGCCGCACAAACCATTACCCTCGTCCAGCAGGTAAAGCAAACTATAGAAGACCTTTGCGACCGTTACGAGCTGAAAAAAGAAGTGATGCCGCTGACCAGGGTTATTAAAACTTCCCAGGCTTTTATGTGGGAAAATTTGCTGGACACCGACACTAAGCGGTTGCAAAATTACGGACCCTTCGCCAACGAGGAAGATGCGGCTGAACTACAGGCAGACCTGGAGCATTTGCTTTCCCTTACCGAGAAATTATTGCAAAACGGATGAACCATCACAAGTAAAAAAAACAAAAAAATCATGCAGATTAAAAAACTGATTGCACGGGAAGTCCTCGATTCAAGGGGCAACCCGACCGTAGAAGCTGAACTTTGGCTGGAAAGCGGGCACTACGGACAAGCTATGTGCCCTTCGGGGGCAAGCACCGGGGAAAAAGAAGCGGTCGAACTCCGGGACGGCGACAAAAAAAGGTACAACGGCAAGGGCGTGCTGGGGGCAGTGCGCAATGTCCGGGAAAAAATTGCCGCTGCGGTTGCCGGCAAGTCCTTCGCTGGGCAGCAGGATTTGGACGACTTCCTGCTCCAGCTCGATGGTACACCCTACAAGTCGAACCTGGGCGCCAACGCCATCCTGCCAGTTTCCATGGCTTTTGCTCGGGCGGCGGCGAATTCCCAAAACATTCCTTTGTACCGTTATTTGAACACGAATGGCAGTTTTACGCTCCCTGTCCCCTGCCTCAACGTGATTAATGGCGGCAGGCACGCCGACAACAACGTGGACTTTCAGGAATTTATGATTGCGCCCCACCATGCCCCTTCTTTTACGGAAGCCATCCGCATGGGCGAAGAGACCTTCCATGCCCTGAAGGAGATTTTGAAAAGCAAGGGGTACTACACCGGAGTGGGCGACGAAGGCGGCTTTGCGCCCAACCTGAAAGCCAACGAAGAAGCCATCGAGGTCATCCTGGAGGCAATCGTAAAGGCGGGCTACTCGCCTGGAACTGACATTTCCATCTGCCTCGACCCCGCCACCAGCGAAATGTGGGACCAAGGCAGCTACCGCTTTTTCAAGTCGTCCAAACAAGCTATCACCCCGGCGGAAATGAGCGGTTTGTGGAAGCGCTGGGTGGAGCAATACCCCATTATTTCCCTGGAAGACGGCATGAGCGAGCACGACTGGGATGGTTGGCAACTGCACACCGGGCAATTGGGCAGCAAAATAGAACTGGTGGGAGACGACCTGCTGTGTACCAATCCTGGCATCTTACAGGAAGCCATTGACAAAAAGGTTTGCAATTCCATTTTAATCAAGCTGAACCAGATAGGCACGGTGAGCGAAACCCTCCAAACGATGGCTTTGGCTGCCCAACACAACTATGGCTGTTTTATCTCCCACCGCAGCGGCGAAACGGAAGACACGTTTATTGCCGACCTGGCAGTAGCCACCGGCGCCGGGAAAATCAAAACGGGCAGTGGTTGCCGCAGCGAGCGGGTCGCCAAATTCAACCGCCTCATCAAGATTGAAGATGAACTGGGTGCGGAAGGGACGTTTGCAGGAAGAGGTGCTTTTATCAATGCCCGGTAGCAGGGTAGGCTTAACCCAGGGTTTTGTGTGCCTGATTTACAACCAATGAAAAGGCTGTATCATCGTTTACTCGTTTAGGTTGCCATTCATGAAAATACTGCTGATTGAAGACGAACCGGAATTGGCGAAAAGCATCCTCGCTTATCTTTCGGACTTGGAATTTGCCTGCGATTGGGCGGACGGCATTGCAAAAGCATTGGACTTGTTGCGACGGGACTTCGGAGAAGTCCAATTTTGGTAGAAATTAGCAGTTGCTACCAATATTTGACCTCTCCGAGGTCGTTTTGCTGGAATGACGTTTCTTCCTGCCGGATTGATGCGGTTGCGTGCAGCCCCAACATTTGACCTCGGAGAGGTTGCATGTTGGTAGAAACGTCATTCCAGCAAAACGACCTCGGAGAGGGCGCATGTTGGTAGAAACGTCATTCCGGCAAAACGACCTCGGAGAGGGCGCATGTCCGGTGAAATGCATTATTCGTGCGACCTCTCCGAGGTCGGGAAAGGCGGCGACGGTTGCTACCAATATTTGACCTCTCCGAGGTCGTTATCGGGCAAAAACAAATGTTCGATTTCTTCCTGCCGGATTGATGCGGTTGCGTGCAGCCCCAACATTTGACCTCGGAGAGGTCGCATGTTGGTAGAAACGTCATTCCGGCAAAACGACCTCGGAGAGGTCGTATGTTGGTAGAAACGCCATTCCGGCAAAACGACCTCGGAGAGGGCGCATGTTGGTAGAAACGCCATTCCGGCAAAACGACCTCGGAGAGGTCGCATATCCGGTGAAATGCATTATTCGTGCGACCTCTCCGAGGTCGGAAAAGGCGGCGACGGTTGCTACCAATATTTGACCTCTCCGAGGTCGTTTAACCCAATTTGATGAATATGAAGAAATATCCGAAATACAAGCCTTCCGGCGTGGAGTGGATTGGGGATGTGCCGGAACATTGGGCGGTTTCCCATTTCAAATATTTTTATCGAAGTGGAATGGGCGAGACAATTTTAAAAGAAGACCTCGATGAACAAGGCGGTCTTCCCGTTTTCAGTGCTACCGAAAATGACCAGATTTTTGGCTTTGTGAATTCAGCCAAACTCATTTTAGAAAAGGGCGATTTTGTGATTCCAGCAAGGGGTAATTCGATTGGCCACATCATGGAGGTGGAACAAAAATGTACTTCAACGCAAACTACGATTTACTCGAAAAAAACAAGTCAGGAGGTTCAAACCAGATTCGCATTCCATTTTTTGAAAGGATTGAGAACCAATCTTTTCCAATTTGACCGAACGGCCATTCCTCAAATCACCGTCCAACAAGTTGGAAACGACCCTTTTCTATTGCCACCCCTTCCCGAACAAACCGCCATCGCCGCCTACCTCGACCAAAAGACCACCCAAACAGACCAAGCCATCTCCGGCATTGAAAAAGAAATCACCCTGCTTCAGGAATACCGGCAGGCGCTTATTTTTGAGGCGGTGACGGGGAAGATAGACGTGCGGGAGGCGGCGTAAACCGGATGACCATGACCGAACAGCAGCTCAAAAACAAACTCGACGAATTGCGGGCGCTGCCTGCGGAAACAGAGTGGGCGGAGTTCAAGTCTGCCTCCAGGGATTTTCATTTCGACAGCGTAGGGAAGTATTTTTCCGCTTTGAGCAACGAAGCTAACCTGAAAGAAAAGGAAGACGGCTGGCTGATTTTCGGCGTGGAGGACAAGCATCGGACCGTCATTGGCACCAATTACCGCCCAAGCCGGGCGCACCTCGACAGCCTGAAATCGGAGATTGCCAACAAGACCACCGGCAGGATAACTTTCACAGAAATTTACGAATTGACCTTGCCGGAAGGCAGGGTGGTGATGTTCCAAATTCCACCGGCGCCGCAGGGCATTCCGGTTGCCTGGGAGGGTCATTATTACGGCAGGGACAACGAGGAGTTGGGCGCTTTGAACATCCAGGAAATTGAAACTATTCGCAGCCAGGCGAAGAATTACGACTGGTCGGCGCAAATCGTGGAGGGGGCGACTTTGGATGATTTGGAACCGGAAGCCATTGCTTTCGCCCGTAAAAAATACGGGGAGCGAAGCCGGAATGCAGACGAAGTGGCGCAATGGGATGACCCTACATTTCTGAACAAAGCCTACCTCACCAAGCAGGGAAAGATTACGAATGCTGCCATTTTGCTGCTGGGCAAGCCCGAATCAAAGCACTTTATCGAGCCTGCTTTTCCCTTGATTACCTGGGTCTTGCGGGACGTCGGCAACATGGACTTGGGATACGAGCATTTTTTCCCTCCCTTCCTGCTGGCAACCGACAAGCTGTACGCCAAAATCAGGAACCTGAAATACGTCTATCTCCCTGACAACACCTTGTTCCCGACCGAAGTGGACATGTACGACCCCTTCCTCATTCGGGAGTCGCTGCACAACTGCATTGCTCATCAGGACTATGAATTGGGCAGACGAATCAACGTGGTCGAGTTTCCAAACGAGTTGATTTTCACGAATGCCGGTTCTTTCATTCCTGGTTCCATCGAAAAGGTTATCGAGTTGGACTCCCCGCCGGACAGGTACAGGAATCCTTTCTTAGCAAATGCCATGACCAACCTGAACATGATTGAAATACGGGGGGGCGGCATTCGGAAAATGTTCACTATCCAACGGAACCGGTTCTTTCCCATGCCCGATTATGACTTTTCCCAAGCGGACTCGGTGAGGGTGAAAATCTTTGGGAAAATCCTCGACGAGAACTACACCAAGCTGTTGATGAACCGCTCTGACCTTAGCTTGCGCACGGTCATTTTGTTGGACTTTGTTCAGAAAAGAAAAACGGAATGGCTGACAGATGAACAGGTCAGTTATTTGAAACTGGAAAAGCTGGTTGAGGGAAGGAAGCCGAAGTATTTTGTCTCTGCCATGATTGCTCAACTGACTGACGAGAAAGCCAGGTACACAAGGAACAAGGCTTTTGACAAAAAATACTACATGGATTTAATCGAGAGTTTTCTCAAGCAACATGGAAGTGCAACCCGGAAAGAAATAGATGAGCTTATTCTGGATAAATTGCCTGACTTCATGGATAGCAAACAAAGGTTTGGGAAAATACACAATATCTTGAGCGCAATGGTGAAAAAAGGCAGGATTGAAAATACAGGGCTAAAGTCTAAACCAAAATGGATTTTCAAAAAGTAGCCTTTGTTAAATTGCGTTTAATCCAAGGTGTTTAACAAAGAAAAATCAAAAAGAATTGAAGACCTTTTTTGGGAGACAATTGATTTTCAGCTTTTTAGCCTTTGATTTTTCTTTGCTAAATTTTTTAGAAAATCAATAAAATCAACAATAAAATCAGCAAAATCCAGCCCATGCCCACCCGGATACACACCGAACAGGCTTTTGAAGAAGCCATCGAAGCCGCTCTTTTGTCGTCCGAAGGCGGCTGGCAAAAAGGCTTTGCTGACAACTTCAACCGGGCATTGGCTTTGGATGACAGCGTCCTGTTCGCTTTCCTCGAAGATACCCAGGCGGCGCAATGGCGCAAGTTAGAAAGCATCCACCGGGGCGACGCCAAAAAGAAGTTCCTCGAAAGGCTGGACAAAGAACTGTCTTCACGGGGAACGTTGGACGTGGTGCGCACCGGCGTAACCGACAACGGGGTAAATTTCAAACTCGCCTACTTCAAGCCCGCCCACCGCCTGAACCCTGACACCGAAAGGCTTTACCGGCTCAACCGCCTGACCGTGACCCGGCAGGTAAAATACAGCCTGAAAAATGAAAATTCGATTGACCTGCTTTTGAGCCTGAACGGACTGCCCATTGCCACCGTCGAACTGAAAAACCAGTTTACCGGGCAGGACACTTACCACGCCAAACGCCAATACATCGAAGACCGTGACCCCGCCGAACTGCTTTTCCAGTTCAAAAAAAGGGCTTTGGTTCACTTCGCCGTTGATACGGACGAAGTGTTTTTCACCACTTTTTTGAAAAAAGGCGGCACCCGTTTTTTCCCGCTCAACAAAGGTTTTGAAGAAGGGGCAGGAAACCCGCCGAACCCCAACGGCTACAAGACGGCCTACCTATGGGAAGAAATCTTGCAGCGTGAAAGCTGGCTCGACATCATCGGAAGGTTTGTTCACATGGAGTTAGAGGAGAAAACGGAAGGCGGCAAAAAGAAGAAAGAGGAACGAATGATTTTTCCGCGTTACCATCAATTGGACGTTGTTCGCCGATTGGAAGCGGACGCCAAAGCGCAGGGGGCAGGCAAAAGTTACCTCATCCAACATTCTGCCGGGAGCGGAAAAAGCAACTCCATCGCCTGGCTTTCCTACCGGCTTTACAGCCTTCACGGGGACGATGACAGGAAGGTTTTCAATTCGGTGGTGGTGATAACGGACAGGCGGGTTTTGGATAAGCAATTGCAGGACACCATTTACCAATTCGAGCATAAAACCGGCGTCGTTCAAAAGATTGACCAAAACACCGGGCAACTGCGGGACGCCCTGATAAGTGGAAACAGCATCATCATTACCACCCTGCAAAAGTTCCCGTTCGTGCTGGAAAGTATCGAGCGGCTGGCAAAGGAAAGCGGCGGGGACACCCATTCCACCCTG
>SCUG01000379.1 GCA_004297645.1 Saprospiraceae bacterium
GAGGCCGCCTCCGGCGGCCTCAAAAAGAACAAGGGTGTGTTTTTTCGGCGGCGAAGCCGCCGAAAAAACACACATCTTATTTTGCGCACGTTACTAAATCATTTCATAACCGCTAAATAAATTTTTTATGAAAAACACTTTACTCCTTCTCCTCGCCCTGTGTTTCGGCTCGCTCTGGACACAGGCACAAATCACTTACGAAGACTTTGAAGGCGGCGCTGCCGGCCTTCCGTGGCTGGGAATCAACGGCACCTATAACGGCGTCGTTGCCAACCCCGCACCCGACGCAGTGAACAGCAGCGGCTTTGTTGGCTCGTACGACACCAACGCCGGCTCCGATTTCAACTTCGCCATTGCCGACCTGCCGGCCCCCGCCGACATGGCGCAGTACGGCTTGGTAAAAGTGAAAATCTGGTCGCCCGTGGCCCCGTCGAAATGCCTGCTCAAATTTGAAGGCAGCGGCGCGCCGGTGGAAATGTTCCGCGACATCACCGTGGCCAACCAATGGGTCGAATACACTTTCGACATGACGGCTGGCGCCGCCAACCCCACCGGCCTGACGAGGGTGCTCGTCAGCTTCCACAGCTTCCTGCCCGGCATCACCGGCACTTTCTTCTGGGACGACATCGTGGGCGTGGAGGCCAAAGCCTGCTACGAAACTTTTGAAACGGGGAACGAACTGCCCTGGCAGGGCCTCGACGGCATGTTCGAAGGCCCGGTGGACAACCCCGGCGCGAACAGCGTGAACTCCTCCGCCAAAGTGGGAAAATATACCAAATCCAATACCCACGCTTACAGCCTGCTGCTCGCCGACACGGGTACGCCTTTCGACCTCAGCATCCTCAACCAGTTCAAGCTGCAAGTTTATACTGCTGCACCGACTCAGGTGTTGCTGAAACTCGAAGGCCCCGGCGGCGCCATTGAAAAAATCAAAAACATCGGCGTCACCAACGCCTGGCAGGAATATACCTTCGACTTTTCCGACGCCGCCGCCAATACCGGCCTGACCAAGGTCATCCTATTCTTCGACCCCGGCGTGGAAACGAGCGGCGACGATTATTACTTCGACAACCTCTGCGCCTTTCCCAAAGGCACTTGTGCCGGCGTCACCCCCAACCCCGACATCATTGACGACTTCGAGTGCAACCGCAACGCTACCTACGTCAATGGCTGGGACAGCCTCAGCGTCGTGGACAACCCGGCCGTTACGCCCGGCAACAGTTCCGCCAAAGTGGGCAAATACATTGACCCGCAGGGCGAACCCTGGGCTGCCCTCGTCATTGACTACCAAGACCCCTTGGACTTGAGCGTCAAAAACAACATCCGGGCAAAAATCTGGTCGCCTAAAGTCACCCAAATCCTTTTCAAATTGGAAGGCGGTGTTTCAGCCCCCAAAGAAATTTGGGTGGACGTCACCGAACCCAACCAATGGGTGCAATACAGCGTGGACTTCAGCAGCCAATCTGCTGCCAACCACAAAAAAATCGTCATCTTCTTCAACGCCGGGCAAGACCCCGTACCGGGCGACGTGTATTACATTGACGACATCGAGCGGGTGGAAAACCCCCTGACCGTGCTCGAAGATTTTGAAAACGGCGCCTTCCTCCCCTGGGAACCGCTCGACCAGCAGACCGTGCTGCACGGCACCTTCGCCGTGGTGGACAACCCCGCCCCCGGTGGCGTGAACAGCTCCGCCAAAGTGGGCAAATACACCAAAGGCACCTCCTCGTTTTCAACCGTGGCTGCCGTGGCCCCCGGCGTGATTGACATTTCACAAAAGCCCCAGTACAACTTGGACATCTGGGCGCCGGTGGGCGCCACGAGCGTCACCATGCAGTTGGAAAGCGTGGCGCAAGGCAACAAGGAAGTGACCCGCGACATCACCAATGCCGGCAACTGGGAAACCGTCTCCTTCGACTTCTCCGACTACCAGGGCATCACCGACTGGGCCGCCATGAAGCTCATCTTCAACCCCGGCGTCGCCGAGGCAGGCGCTATGTTTTTCTTCGATAACCTCACCCAGAGCGCCTCTACGGTGGACCCTTGCGAAGGCATTTTGCCCATCGCCAACATCATTGACGATTTCGAGTGCCAGCGCAATTTCAGCTTTGGCGCCGGCGCCGACCTGCTCTCCGTCGTCACCAACCCCGAACTGACGGTTGTCAACAGTTCTACCGCGGTGGGCAAATACGAAGACCAGCCGAACGAACCCTGGGCAGCCCTTTGCATTGATTTCCCCGATGGCATTGACCTCAGCGTTTTCAACCAATTGACCCTCGTGGTGAAATCGGCGGCAGTGGTGCCGGTTTTGTACAAACTGGAAGGCGGCAGCAGCCCGGCTTTTGAAAGCTGGAAGGACATTGCCAATCCCGGCACCTGGGAAAAGGTCTCTATTGACTTCTCCTCCCAAGCTGGCATGGACCACAAACGGGTCTGCATTTTCTTCAATGGCGGCAACGACCACTCCGCCGGCGTGGAAACCTACTACCTCGACAACCTCGCCTGGGGCCATGAGCCTTTCACCGATTGCATCATGAATTTTGACGCACCCGCCTTCACCTCCACCGTCTGGAAGTATTTCCCCAGTGACAATTCCGGTGACTTCGCAGTCGTGGACAACCCCGCTCCCGGCGGCATCAACACCAGCGCAAAAGTCGGCAAGGCCGTGGAAAAAGCCAGCGGCGAGCAGCCCTGGCAAGGTATGTACACCGACTTGCCTTCCTACATTGACCTGAGCACGACCAAAATTGTCAAAATGAAAATCTGGTCCCCGCAAATCGCTACCGTCACCATGAAGCTCGAAAACCCGCGCAACCCCAGCGCTCCGGGTTCTTCCGGCGACAATACCGTGGCCAACACCACCATGAATGAGTGGGAAGAACTGTCGTTTGACTTTTCAACCTCCCCCAACCCGCTGCCCGACGACGGCGAATACCAGCGCGTCACCTTGATTTGGGACATCAACAACATCCCCGCAAACGACGTCAACTATTTCTTTGACGACATCACCATAGGTGGCGGCGGCTGCATCACTACGGGCATTTTTGAAACACCCAAAGTGGGCCTGTTGAGCATCGCCCCCAACCCGGTCAGCAACCTTTTGAGGGTGGAGAACATAGACAAAGTCGCCCGCCTCGACATCTTCAACCTGCTGGGCCGCAAGGTGGCTACCGTCTGGACCGGCAACGATACCAACACCGAACTCGACGTGACGAACCTGCCCGCCGGGGTTTACACCCTCGCCGGCTTCGCGCAGGACGGCTTGCTCATGGGCAACGCCAAGTTCATCAAGCAAAAGTGATAAGAGGTTTAGATGGTTCAGAGAGGTTTAGGAGGTTTAGCCCAGCCGGGCTAAACCTTCCTAAACCTTCCTAAACCTCCTAAACCTCCCAATCCTCCGCCATGTATTTCCGCGCGACAATACTTTTAAGTTGGTTAGTAATGACAGGATGCGGGGACGCGCCGCAAGATGGGCCGTCTTCCCAGGTCGCCGCCGTACCTTTTTCGCTCGATGAGGTGCAGCGGCGCACCTTCCTGTATTTCTGGGACCAGGTGGACACCAACTTCCAGGTGCTCGACCGTTACCCGACGCTGAATTTCTCCAGCATTGCCGCCACCGGCTTCGGCCTGAGCAGCTATTTGGTGGGCGTGGAAAAAGGCTACATCACCCGGCAGCAGGCGGCGGAGCGCGTGCTGAAAACCCTCCGCGTGCTGGCGGCCCTGCCGCAAGGCCCCGGCCCGGCGGGCGTCAGCGGCTACCGCGGTTTTTTCTACCACTTCCTCACCCTCGACAAGGCGCTGCGCTTTAAAGACGTGGAGCTTTCGTCCATTGACACCGGCCTGCTCATGGCGGGCATCCTTTCGGCCATGACTTACTTCGATGGTGAAACGCCCGATGAGCAGGAAATCCGCTCCCTCGCCAACGGCCTTTACCGCCGGGTCGAGTGGGACTGGATGCTCAACGACTCGATGCGCCTCTCGATGGGCTGGCACCCGGAGCATGGTTTTATAGAAAATGACTGGCACGGCTACAACGAAGCCATGATATTGCTCGTGCTCGCCATCGCCTCGCCCACGCACCCCATCCCGGCAGCGTGCTGGGATAAATGGTGCGCCACCTACCATTGGGCCACTTTCAAGGGTGAGGAAAACGTGCAGTTCGACCCCCTCTTCGGCCACCAGTACAGCCACCTCTGGATTGACTTCCGCGGAATCCAGGACGGCTACATGCGGCAAAAAGGCATGGACTATTTTGAAAACTCCCGCCGTGCCACCCGCTCCAACCGGGTCTATTGCATCGAAAACCCCATGGGCTGGAAAGCCTACTCCCAAAACTGCTGGGGCCTCACAGCCTGCGACGGCCCCGCCAACGAAAAGCGCCCGTACAATGGCAGGGAGGTGCAGTTTTCCACTTACAGCGCCCGCGGCGCCTGCTCCATCCAAATCGTTGACGACGGCACCATCGCCCCCACCGCCGCCGGTGGCTCCATGCCCTTCGAGCCGGAGCTTTCCATGGCAGCGCTGCAATTTATGTGGGAAAATTACTACCCCCACTTAGTCGGCGAATACGGCTTCAAAGACGCCTTCAACCCCAGCTACACCTTCGGCCCCGGCAACGAAAACGGCTGGTTCGACCCCGACTACATCGGCATTGACCAAGGCCCCATTCTCCTCCAAATCGAAAACCACCGCACCGGCTTCCTCTGGGAGTTGATGAAAAAAAATCCGTACATCCGCCAGGGCCTGCAAAAGGCAGGCTTTACCGGCGGATGGCTTTGAACGTTAACCCCCGTTAACCCCGGCAGGGTTCGCAACCCTGCCGGGGTTCGACGCCTCGCCTGCGTCGCATTGTCATTGCCGCAGGCAACCTCTGCGTCTCGCAAGGCTGCCTCGCAAGGCCTCTAACATGACGCAGAGGTGGCCTTCGGCCATGAAAAAACACCGCGGAGGCGGGGGCAGTAAGCAGTTATTTCCGGGCTTAGAAATCCCTGCGGGCTTTCCAATCCCTGGCCTATTTCCGGGCTTAGAAATCCCTGCGGGCTTTCCAATCCCTGGCCTTTCCGGGCTTAGAAATCCCTGCGGGCTTTCCAATCCCTGGCCTTTCCGGGCTTAGAAATCCCTGCGGGCTTTCCAA
>SCUG01000380.1 GCA_004297645.1 Saprospiraceae bacterium
CAGGGGGAGTTTTCCGGGTGGAAGAACCTTACGTCTTGCCTGGTGAAGTAGTAGAAGCGCTCGATATTCAAACTTTCACCATCCAGCCCGGCATCTATCCGGTGCTGGAAACGGAGCAGCATCTGAAAATCATCTTCGCCTGACCCAAACCGGTAAACACCGAAACATAAAAATCGAAGCTATGAAAACTGGAATTCAAAAACTCATCTTGCTATCAGAGTAAGCATCCGGTAAAGTACACCTACCCCTCATTTTCTAACCACCAGGGATACTTCTCCAAAGGTTTCCAGCGATGGGGCAGGAGTTCTTCGACCTGATTGACGGGATGCTCTGGCAGGCGGATAAAAATATCCTTGAGCCAGGCTTCGGGGTTGACCCCGTTGACTTTACAACTTGCCATGAAGGTATAAAGCATGGCGAGGTTTTGTGCAGCCTCGTGGTTTCCGGCAAAGAGATAGTTTTTCCTACCTATTGCGATGGGGCGGATGGCGTTTTCCACTAAGTTATTGTCAATCTCCAGTGCGCCGTTCAGGAGGTACTGCCCTAATTTTTTCCAACGGTTGAGGGAGTATGAGATGGCCTGACCGACAGGGCTCTTTGGAAGCACTTCGAGGATGGCTGTTTTGAGGTATTGCTCCAATTGGTCGAAGAGGGGGCTTGCCTTTTCTTTGCGAAGAAACAGGCGTTGGGCATGGTCGAGTTCTTCGTCTTTGGCTTGGCGCTCGATGGCATAGAGCGCCTGTATGAGGGCAAGGATATGGCTTGCCCGCTCCCGGTCGTAGCTCAGGGCTTCGTCGAACTTTCGGCGAGCATGCGCCAGGCAGCCGGCGAGGGTGATGCCCTGCCTGCGTTCAAACATTTCATATACGGAGTAGCCGTCGCTTTGAAGCGTGCCTTGGAATGCTGCCAATAATTGGTTGGGGCCTGCCCTGTCCCGCCCGCTGCGATAGTCGAACAGCGCCATTTTTTCCACCGGAGCGTGATAGGCCCACATATATCCCCGATGGCTTTTGCCTTTTTGCCCCTTTGGGGTTTGCTCGCTTTCCAGGACTTTGATGGGGGTTTCGTCCACCTGGAGCGCCGGGCTAAAATCAGGCGCTTTTGGGCTTCATATAGGGGGGCAAGCAGTTGGCAGCCTGCCCGGAACCAGCCGCCGAGGGTGCTGTCGGGGATTTTGACTTCCTGGCGCTCGAACATTTTCATCAGGCGGTACAGGGGGAGATGGTCCACTGTCTTGGAGACGATGAGATGTGCCAGCAGGGTGTGGCTGTCGGTGCCTATCATCATGCCGCAGGGAAAGGCGTAATTTTCTAGCACAATCTGGTGGATAATGCCGGCCCCCGGCTTCCAAAAGCCGATGCCGTATTTGTTGGAAATGGAAGACAAGAAGTCGTACACTTCTTTGTTCCGGTCAATGGAGTCTTTAAGGTCCACATTGGCACCGTCCTTCGCCAAAATGAGGTGGTCGAAAGCACGGTGCTGGGTACTGCCGTTTTGCTGCGGCCACACATGTCGAACTGCAGCAAAGCCATCTGTGCCGTGGCGTCCTGCATCGCCACCCGGTCGGGGGCAAAAAACAAGTAATCACCTCCCCTCGCGTATTCCTGCAAGGGCGATTCGGGGTGGAGGTGGGTGTAAAGGATTTTTTCAGTGAGGGTCATCGGCCGGCCCAGCATCTTGCGGGCAGCTTCGACTTTTCCGGGAAGCGCAGCGTAGGTTTTTTTTATCAAATCGAGGTCGAATACCAAGGTGATGTGGTTTTTTATTTTAGGAAATGAATAATCGCATGAAAGGTTATTTGGGGCTTGTTTTTGGGGAGGGCAAATGTAGGAGTTTTCGCGGGAAATGGGAGGTGGTCGTGGGTTGGTAGTGAAGTCAATTTTATCACTTCAGACAAAGCTTGCATCAAGCACACATTTAATCGTGCTAAATCTGAACCGTTAGGATTTGTTGAAATGTGAAATAAAAAGGTAAGCACGGTATCTTTGATTCATCAAAAAACAAAACACCTATGCTTACCCTCCACATCAGCCAAGCCGACGTAGAAACGGCCAATTTCGAGAGAATTTCTCATCCGTTGAGCATTATCCGGAAAAGATTTCAAGTCATCTGGCTGCTTTCGCAGGGATACTCCAGAGAACAAGCGGCTAAGATTGCAGAAGTAAGTCTAAGCTCTGTCAAGAACTATATCAAAACCTACCACTCAAAAGGAGTTGAAGGCCTGTCCGTGTTGAAATACAAAGGTCCTGTGAGCGCCTTGCAAGGGCATCGGGTGACGCTGAAAACTATGTTCGAGCAGCATCCTCCCCACAACAGCAACGAAGCAGCCGAGCGAATCGAGGAACTGACGGGGATTCGACTCAGCCCCGGTCGGGTGCGGAAATTCTTGCACCGCTTGGGCATGTCCGTTCGCAAGACAGGGCATGTGCCGGCTAAAGCGGATTCGGACAAGCAGCAGGAATTTCTGGCTGACACGCTGGAGCCTTTGATTGCACAAGCCTTGAACGGACAATGCTACTTGTTCTTTATGGATGCTTCCCACTTTGTGTTGGGGGCTTTTTTGGGGATGCTTTGGTGTTTTAGCCGAATCTTCATTCCCTCTGGCGCAGGCCGCAACCGTATCAACGTGCTGGGCGCTGTAAACATCGCAGGGCTACGGGTGGAAACAGTAATCAATACCACATACGTTTATGCAGACACGATTGTGGAAATGCTGGAATTGCTGGCTAAAAAATACCTGGCATTTCCCATTTACATCGTTTTGGACAATGCCCGTTATCAACATTGCAAAATGGTCACGGAGGCGGCAGCGAGATTGGGGATTCATCTGGTTTTTTTACCGCCCTATTCGCCAAACCTGAACCTGATTGAGCGCTTGTGGAAGTTTGTCAAAAAGAAAGTCCTCTACGCACAGTATTACAGCACCGTTGAAAAATTCCACAATGCTATCCGAAATGGCATGTGCCAAGTGAACACCGATAGCAAGTGGAAGGCAGAATTGAAAACTTTGTTAACCCCAAAGTTTCAATTGTTCGAGACACTTGTGGCGTGTTAAAGAACGATGCCCCATCAACTGACGATTTAAACAAGTTTGGCAAAAACGGATTGCAGGGTCGCCACTTTGGGGGGATGTAAAAAGTTATATTTTCTCCTGACTCGCAAGCTGCCTTGGGGTTGAACAGAACCAACAAGGCTTGGCAATACACCCGCTATCCTGCGCTGGTTATGTAGAAACAGACAAAACCTAGCGCTCTAAAGTATAGATGTGAATTTTCTTCGCTTCATTTCAACAAAGTTAAGCGGATTTCTTGTCTTAACTTGTTGTCCTAATTTTGGGGAACTACAGCCGCAGATTTAAGCTAAAATTTAGTCCAGCCAATTAGGGGGCTAAGGCAATATCCTCGCATTTTAAGTAGTGTAAATTCATTATCGGCACAAAAGAGAATGGTTGGCCGAATATTCTTTTACCTTGCTCTTCTGATCCGAGTTTGAAGCCGGATAGATCCAGTCCTTAGGCACTGAACCAGAGAACAAAAGGAATAAATCATGTTAGAATCCAAGTTGCAAGAACCCGTAGGCGTCATAGGGGCAGGGAGTTTCGGTACGGCCATCAGCAATTTGTTGGCATACAATACTGAAGTGCTGCTCTTTAGCCGCCAGAAGGATCTCGTACGCACTATTAATGAATCCCACAAACACCCCTCGTTAGACGTGGAAGTTTCACCAAGAGTCAGGGCCACGAACAATTTGGAAGAAGTGGCCAGTAGCTGCACTACTATTTTTCCCATCGTTCCTTCCGAAAGTTTCCGGCGAATGATGAAAAGTTTGTCGCAATATCTGCGACCCTATCACATGCTTATTCACGGGACAAAAGGCCTTGACTTGCGGAATGTGAATGAAGAAGACCTGGGAAAGGGTGGCTTAAAACCCGAAAGTATTAGCACTATGAGTGAGGTCATCCGGGAAGAAAGTGTGGTTGTCAGGATAGGCTGTCTCTCTGGCCCCAACCTGGCTTCTGAAATCTTCGAGGGGCAACCGACTGCCACAGTCATCGGGAGCAGGTTCGACGAAGTAATAGCTGTGGGGAAAAAGGTCTTGAGTAGTCGGCACTTTCAAGTGTTCGGCACCTATGATATTAAAGGAGCAGAATTGGCGGGTGCACTGAAAAACATCATCGCTATAGGGAGCGGCATTTTGAGTGGCCTGGGTATGGGCAAAAACATTCAGGCGCTGCTTATTACGCGCGGGTTAATGGAAATGATTTATTTCGGCAAAGCCTTTGGAGCGACACCAAAACCGTTTGTCGGCACGGCAGGCATCGGCGACCTCGTGTGCACTGCCACCAGTATGAGCAGTCGAAATTTCACTTTTGGAAACCGGCTGGGTAACGGCGAAAAAAAAGAGGAAATCGTGGCTTCCATGCCAGAAATGGCGGAAGGGGTGCGTACTTTGAAAATAGCAAAAAAGCTGGCAGATGAACTAAAGCTGCACGTCCCCATCACACAGATGCTTTTCAAAGTTGTTTACGAAGAATATGACATGCGGAAAGCCATTGATTACCTCATGCGGTACCCTTACTATGTGGATGTTGACTTTATTTAAAGTAGTAAAGTAGCGGAAAAGACAAGTATAATTCCCCCCAAAAATTGGACAGGAAATTAAGGTGAGAAAAAAGCTAACTTTTCACCTAAAATTGAAAGTCCAATGAAAAGACAAAGAAGGAATTTCACTGCAAAGCTCAAGGCAAGAATAGCTCTTGAAGCGGTAAAAGAAAATCAGACAATGTCTGAGCTTTCCACCAAACACGAGGTTCACGCCAACATGATCGGTGCCTGGAAGAAGACCCTGACTGACAGGGCGGAAGAATTGTTTGACAACAAGCGAGGACGAAAAAGCGAAGAGGACACAAAGCTGACAAACCGGCTCTATCAGCAAATCGGTCAGTTGCAAGTGGAGTTGGACTGGCTAAAAAAAAAGCTGAAGGTATAGCCTTGCCCCTGCGTCATGGATGGGTTGAAGCCCAGGGCCAACTATCCATCCGCCGGCAGTGCCAGTTGTCAGGGATACCCCGGAGCACTTGGTACTACGAGCCTGTGACGGAGAGCGAAGAAAACTTGCTGTACATGCGCCTGCTGGATGAGCAGTACTTACGGACGCCATTTTACGGTGTCCCCCGGATGACGCAAATGCTCCGGCAAAAAGATTACGAAGTGAACCCCAAGCGGGTAGGGCGGCTGATGGCACTGATGGGCTTACAGGCGATTTACCCGAAGAAAAACCTGTCGAAACCCGCACCAGGGCACAAGATTTACCCTTACCTGCTACGGGGGTTGAAGATAGTGCACCCCAACCAGGTGTGGTCAACGGACATCACCTACATACGGATGTTGAATGGTTTTCTGTACTTGTGTGCCATCATGGACTGGTACAGCAGGTATGTAATAAGCTGGCGTTTGAGCAATACCCTGGACGCTGATTTCTGTATTGAGGCGTTGGAAGAGGCCTTGGCCACAACCCAATTACGGCCTGAAATCTTCAACACCGATCAAGGAAGCCAATTCACTTCCGAGGCATTTACTGGCGTGTTGTTGCGAAAAGAAGTAAAAATCAGTATGGATGGCCGGGGCCGGGCGCTGGACAATGTGTTCATCGAACGGCTTTGGAGAACAGTCAAATACGAACATGTTTTCCTACACGAATACAAAAACGGCAGGGATTTGTGGCAAGGGTTGAACGGCTATTGGAGGTTTTACAACGAGCAGCGGCCTCATAAAAGCCTCGCTTACCAAACACCTAAAGAGGTGTTTGGCAATTTGAACGGTGTGCTATAAATTTGCATTGCCACAACAAAATATCGCTTCAAAGCAGGAGGGCGGTTCTTGCCGCCCTTCGCTTCGAAGAAGATTTATTTATTCTTAATGTCTCACCTTAATTAAGTGGTATTCCTGGTCGAAGATTGGGGGGAAGCATACTACAAGGAAGAAGTGTATGAAGAAGTGCTGTATGAAAAGCCGAATGTGATTTTCGGAAAATTGGAAACCATAGAAGAAAATATTCAAAGTGGATTAAAAGAACTAAAGCCGCTTATTCAATGACGTTACTCAAAGATATAGTTCAAATAGAAAAGGGAAGAAAATACAACTTGCTTGAAGAAAATCAAGAAGGTGCTATTCGTGTGTTTCAAGCAAACGATTTTAGAAATGAAAATAAGCCACAATACACACTTGATACCGATGGGGTTTTAGCTCAAGAAGATGACATCATGTTAGTTTGGGACGGTTCGGTTGGGCAAATGGGTTTTGGAAGAAGTGGTTATGTAGGCAGCACAATGGTAAAACTTTCAGTAAAGAATAAGAAGCGATTTTCTCCTGAATTTATTTATAGATTTCTTCAAACTAAAACGGAATACCTAAAACGTAAAGCGACAGGTGCAACAATTATGCACATAAACAGAAAGTCATTAGAACAACTTGAAATACCTGATTCAGAACTCCCCGACCAACTCCACATTGCCAACATCCTCAGCAAAGCCGAGAACCTGATAGCCCACCGCAAAGAAAGCATCCGCCTGCTGGATGAATTTTTGAAAAGCACCTTTTTGGAGATGTTTGGTGACCCCTCAACAAACAAAAAAAACTTTCCAAAGGGGAAAATTAAAGATGTTGTAACAGAAGTAAAATATGGAACAAGCAGTCCTGCCGAAGACGAAGGAATGTATCCATATCTTAGAATGA
>SCUG01000381.1 GCA_004297645.1 Saprospiraceae bacterium
GATTGAAAAAAAGCAAACTTGAAATCGCCCGCCAAATGAAAGCCGATGGCTTGCCCGCTGACGCTATTTCCAAATACACCGGATTATCTTTGCAAGAAATCAACGAACTTTAAAACCACCACCATGGTCACCGAAACCTTAACCTCCTCTACATCAAAAACAGTCGCCACCAAAACCGCCCAAATCAACAACCAGCCCTTCGCCATCGTCCCCGGCGAAACGATACTCTCGTTCGTCCGCCGCTACAAGGGCAAGGACGCCGTGCCCACCCTCTCGACTGCCTCACCTGCCAAACACCATGTCTAGCTCGTTACGCTTTCCAGACCGTAAACGCACACACCAGCAGCCCTCATGCTGTCATGCATAGCCCATCAATTCCCCCTTGCACACCTCCCCCCAACCCGCTATCTTTCTGCCAAAGAGAATACCAAAACCATGCTTCAATTCGACGAAAAAGGCCATCTCGTACCTTACGAAATCGCAGAAACAATGCTGGAGGAGTTCCAGTCTTTCTTTGTGGAAGGCTTGCCCGACCAGGCGCACAGGCGGCGGCTATTTGAAAATTACCTACAGTATTTGGAGGCTTTGAAAGTCGTGGTTAACCAAACTTTTGTGCAATGGGTTGACGGCAGTTTCGCCACAAGGAAACAGAAGCCGGGCGATATTGACCTTGTGAACTTTATTGATTACCGGGTAGTTGAGCAACATGAACAGGCTTTGAAGTTGTTGTCGAGGACACCAGCATTTGAAATGTTCCAAGTAGATGCTAATATTGTAAAAGTTTACCCGGAAGGGCATCCAAAAGCAATGCTTACGAAATCCGACAGGCTTTACTGGGAACACCAATTCGGCTACACCCCAAAAAACAGGAGCGGCAAACGTTTTCAAAAAGGGTTCATAAAAATCAGTTTCTGACATGAAAGTAAAAAACGGCTATCGCATAGAAGACCTCATCGAACAAATACAAGCAGTCAACAAAATGGTGGAACTGCACCAAGGCGACGACTTTATGCAGGGGCAGTATGTCTATCGCCGGAATGTTTTCCTGAAACAACTGATTGCCGAACTGCTGAAGCTGGACGGCTATTCGCCCCGTTTGTTCGAGGCCATTCGAAATTCCGTGAAGTTGCTCGAAAAGGACGCTGCCAAATTCTCCAAGCCGCTACCTGAAGACTGGCAGGTGGATTTGCGGCCATTGGCTGCATGAAACATTAACAAACTGCCCAAATTTCCAAGAACAGCCCGTCCTGATATTACTCAGATTCACCTCAAATTTGAATCCCCGCCCGCCGCCAATCCCCTTTGCACACCTCCCCCAAATCCCCTATCTTTCCGCCGTCCAAAACCCCACAAAACCCAAGAATCAATAAAATCGCCAGCTCATGGTATCAGAAGCCTTCACCACCGCCACTTCCACAGCAGTCGCCACCAAAGCCGCCCTCATCAACAACCAGCCCTTCGCCATCGTCCCCGGCGAAACGATACTCTCGTTCGTCCGCCGCTACAAGGGCAAGGACTACGTGCCCACCCTCTGCGATGCGCCCAACTTAGAAGCGTTCGGCTCCTGCCGGGTGTGCAGCGTCGAAGTAGGCCGGGCCGGCAACGGGGTGGCGCTACGCACGGTGGCCAGTTGCCACACGCCGGTGGAGGAGGGCATGCTCATTTTCACCGAAAGCGAAAACATCCAGCGGCTGCGCCGCAACATCATCGAGTTGGTGCTCACCGACCACCCGCTCGACTGCCTCACCTGCGAGGTCAACGGCAACTGCGAATTGCAAAAGGTGGCCGCACGGGTCGGCATCCGCAAAGTGCGCTACCCGGCGGGCGAAACGCACACCCACCGCCAGAAAGACCTCAGCCACCCGTACATGACCGCCGATTTGTCGAAGTGCATTATGTGCTACCGCTGCGTGCGGGCTTGCGACGAAGTGCAGGGGCAGTTCGTGCTCAGCGTCAGCGGGCGGGGTTTCGACAACAAAATCATCATGGGGATGGACGGCAGTTTCCTCAACTCCGACTGCGTGTCGTGCGGAGCCTGCTCGCAGGCTTGCCCGACGAGCGCCATCCACGACGTGTTCCAGAGCAAGGCGGTGGTCGGACAGGACAAGGTGCGCACCACTTGCACATACTGCGGCGTGGGTTGCCAGCTCGACGTCAGCGTGAAAGACGGAAAAATCCTCAGCATCCAGGCGCCTTACGACGCCGAGGTGAACGCCGGCCACACCTGTCTCAAAGGACGCTACGCCTTCCGTTTTTACAACCACCCCGACCGCCTGCGCTACCCGCAAATCCGCCGCAACGGCAAATTAGAGCGGGTAAGTTGGGACGAAGTTTATGACTACATCGCCGGGAAACTAATTTCGATAAAAAACCAGTACGGCCCCGACGCCATCGCCGGCATTTCCTGCGCCCGCACCACCAACGAGGAGAATTATTTAATGCAAAAAATGATTCGGGCGGTCATCGGCACCAACAACATAGACGGCTGCGCAAGGGTCTGCCACTCGCCCACGGCGCTCGGCATGCAGCGCACCTTCGGCACCGGCGCTGCCACCAATTCCATCGAAGACATTAAGTTCACCGACTGCATGCTGGTCATCGGCGCCAACCCGACGGCGGCCCACCCCGTCACCGGAGCAAAAATCAAACAGAAGGCGATGAAGGGCACACCGCTCATCGTCATTGACCCGCGGCGCACGGAGATGGCGAAGTACGCCACCCTCCACCTCCAACTCCGCCCCGGCACCAACGTCGCCGTGCTCGACATGATGCTGTACTACATCATTTCCGAAGGGCTGGTGAACGAGCAATTTGTGGACACCCGCACCGAGGGTTTTGAGGATTTTAAAAAAGGCATCCTCAGCTTAGATATTGACGAACTGGAAAAAGTCTCCGGCGTGCCTCGGGAGCAGGTGCGCACCGCCGCCATCATCTACGCCTCGGCCCATGCCGCCATGAGTTTCCACGGCCTCGGCGTCACGGAACACTACCAGGGCACTTACTCGGTCATGCTCATCGCCGGCCTCGCCATGATTACCGGCAACATCGGCAAACGCGGCTGCGGCGTCAACCCCCTGCGGGGCCAGAACAACGTGCAGGGCATGGCCGACATGGGCGTGCAACCCTACCAAGGCGCCGGCTACCTCGCCGTGGAAGACCCCCAAAACATCCAGCGTTTCGAAGATTTTTACGGAGTAAACATGCCTAAAAAAACGGGCTACACCATCCCCGAAATGTACGACGCCGCCCTCGAAGGCAAGCTCAGGGCCTTGTGGCTGACGGGCGAAGACGTGGTGCAGAGCGACCCCAATTCGACAAAAGTAATTGCTGCCTTGAAGGCCCTCGACCTGCTCATCGTGCAGGAGATTTTTGAAACGGAGACCACCCCCTACGCCCACGTCGTGCTGCCGGGCGCTTCATTTTTGGAAAAAGAAGGCACCTTCACCAACGGCGAGCGCCGCATCCAGCGGGTGCAAAAAGTCGTTGACCCCATCGGCCAGAGCAAGCCCGACGGGCAGATTTACGTCGAAATGATGAACCGCCTCGGCTATGCGCAGAAGCCTTATGCCGCTAAAAGCATGTTGGAAGAAATCAGCCAAATCGTGCCCTTCTTCGCCGGGGTGAAATGGGACAATTTGGAAAAAAACGGCAAGCAGTGGCCCGTCGCCCCCGACGGCACCGGCACGCAGATTTTGCATGGGGAAACCTTCAAGCGCGGCAAGGGAAAATTCGTCTTCCGGGAGTTCATCGAAACCAACGAAATCCTCGACCACCAGCAGGATTTCCCCTACATCCTCACCACCAACCGGGTGCTGGAACACTACAACGCCGGCACCATGACCCGCCGCACCGCCAACGCCAAAATCGTCCACGAGGACGTGCTGCTCATCCATCCAATTGATGCTGCAACGCACGCCGTGAAGACGGGCGACCTCGTCCGGGTGGAGTCGGCCCGTGGCCATGTGGACGTAAAGGCCAAAGTGACGGACGAGGTGAAGCCCGGCATCCTGAGCACGACCTTCCACTTCCCGGAGGTGCTGCTGAATTTGGTGACGGGCGATGTGCATGACGACATCGCGAATTGCCCGGAGTACAAGGTGGTGAGTGTGAGGATTGCCAAAGCATAATTTGGAACTGCCCGTTTTCAAAAGTGTTTTTATCAAAAAAAGCAACATGAAATCATTGACCATCAACCTGCCAGAAGACACCAACTTGAAGGAAGCGAAAATGATAGTAGCTGCCGCTTTATTTGACAAAGGAATTTTGGCATCAGGACAGGCAGCGGAAATGGTGGGTATTAGTCGCCGCCAGTTTTTAGAAGAAGTTGGCAAGTACGGGGTATCCATCTTTGGTGAAACCGAAGAGGATTTGGAAAAAGTAAAAACGCTCGCCATCTGATTCATGGCACAAATCATTATCTCCGACACAAGTTGCCTGATACTTTATGATAAAATCAGGAGGTTTGATGTTTTAAAAGCCACTTTCGAACAGATTGTAGCTACCGAAGAGGTCGAAAACGAATATGGCGATTTGCCCGAATGGATTGAAGTAAAATCGTATCCCCTCAAAAAATGCTGGTATTTTGAGGGGATTCGAAAAAGCCTTGTAATCGCCGCGGGCAAACAAATTGTACCGGGCACAGTATTCTGGCAGAAATAACGAACATGGCTAAAACCGATCATTCCCTCAAACATCATCCCGGACCTACCCCGGCCATCTCCATGCGATTTTCACCAAAAAATACATCCCCATCCCTAAACATCCGGCGGGCAGCCGGGCTGTGCCTGTTGCTTTTGAGCATAACCAATGGCGCCTACGGCCAAAACCCTCAGGAAGCATATTTACGGGAACCGGTGGAACACCACACCTTCGACCCCCAACAATGGAAGGCCCTCACCAAAGGCATTGACTACTCGCAAGACAAGGCCGGAAAACAAAAAGAACCGGAAGCCCAAAAGCACATTTCCCCGGAACTTGTCACCTTTTTTAAATACTTAGCCATCGTCTGCGGCGTGGCATTGCTGGTCTGGTTATTCGTCAATATGGCCAAGGGAGAGCCGCTGTTCGGCCCCCGCAACCGGAAGCTGAACCCCGCCACCTCCGGCATTGACCTGGAAGCCATTGAAGAGAATCTGCCGGAGGCGGAGTTACGAGACCCCATCCGGCAGGCCGTTATGGCCGGCGATTATGTGCTGGCGGTGCGGCTGCATTACCTCGTCATTTTAAAAGAGCTGTCATTGAAAAAGCACATCAAATGGAAGCGGGAGAGGACCAACGGCGAATACCTGCGGGAGTTGCAAGGCTCGCCGCTTTTCCCCGGCATCATGGAAGCTACATTGATTTTTGAGCGGGTGTGGTACGGCAAGGCAACACTGAAACGAGAAAATTATTTAGCCCTGGAAAAGAAATTCAGCAGTACGGCAGAAGCTATTTAACCATCTCAACCATTCATCAAAACCCATGTCAAAAAAGACACCCATCCTCATACTGCTCGCCGCCCTCCTTTTGGTGGGGGTGTTTTTTTTGGTGTGGGCCAATGGCAAAAAGTACAACTGGCACGAGCATTACCGCCCTGAGAGCAAAGACCCCTACGGCACCTGGCTACTCCAAAATCTTTTGAAAGACTACTTTCCCGGCCACTCATTGACGACCATAAGCGGCGGCCTTCCCTCACAGTTGCCGGATGGCGAAGCTGGTAACAACTACTTTTTCCTCGGTGCCTGGATGCCATTAGATTCCGCCCGAACAAACGAACTGCTGCGGTTCGTCCACGCCGGCAACACTGCATTTATCGCCAGCCAGACCATACCTTTTCACCTGCTCGACTCCATCAGCCAGGGCGAGTGCTTCACCTTCACCGATTGGGAGAAGCAAAAATACACCGAGGCAGAATTAGACTCACTCGTTGAAGCCGGAACAGCAGAAGATGACAGCAACGAATACCCGAACGATTCCATTTACGAAGACGAAACCTACGCCCCGGCAGCAGGCGAAGATGCCTATTTTGAGGAAGGCTATGCAGTGTACGATTCAGTGGCCCGCCTCAACTTCACACATACTTCGCTGCACATAAATGGTGGCTATCCCTATGCCTTCTTATACAAAAATCAG
>SCUG01000382.1 GCA_004297645.1 Saprospiraceae bacterium
GGCGAAAACTCTCGTTGTAGCGCTCCTGTGCATCAGCAAGCTCCGTGAGTGAGTCGAGGTCGTTTTCCAACTGCGCCATTGCATGAGTTTCATTTCCATTGGCATAGCCTGGAACGAGGCGTCGCAGCGGCGTGAATGAAATGGCAAGTACCACGACGACAGTCACGACGACGGCCAGCGTGCTCAACAGGACGTACACATTGAGCAGCGAAAGGTTATACGACCCCACTTCCTCAAAGGTGTCCCTATTCATAATGACGAGGCGATAGCTGTCCTTCAAGCGTTCCCATCGCGTCCTTTGTTTTTTGTTTTCGTCTGCCATAGCGTTATCTATTGTTCTGAATAAAATAAATTTGCGCTTCAATCGGTTTGGAGAAGGCATAACGGTTCATCCTCCGAAACCCATTCGTTGATTAGCCGTAAAATTCGGAATTATTTGACATAACAGCGGTAAAGATGAGTGGCAAGGCATGATGGCGGCCGCGGCTTTTAGGCCACCACCACTCCCATTGCAGCTTATGGAGTCCTTCAAAAATGTTTGCAGTTTTGAGAAAAAATAATACTTCGATACTTTTTATAGCCACACTTCTGATTGCATCGGGTTGTGTCACGCAAAAGAGCAAAGAGGATATCGGCGTCATTGGCAAAGCCTACCAAAACACCACAGCCCGTTACAACGGTTATTACAACGCCGGACTGTTGCTCGACGAAAGCACCCTGGAGTTGGAAAAACAGTTTCAGGATAATTACAGCCATCTTCTTCCCATCTACAAATACGTGGAAGCTGATAACCCAAAAGCTGTGGCCGAAAATCTTGATAAAGCCATTGAAAAAGTCACTGTTGTGGTAAACCTGCACCGGGTCAGTCAATGGACCGACGACTGCTATCTGCTGCTGGGACAAGCGCAGTTTCTAAAACAAGAATATGAATCGGCGGAGGAAACTTTCGAGTTTATGACGGCCGAGTTTAACCCCAATGCAGTGGCTGAAAGAGAGGCCAAAGCAAAAGCCAAAAAGAACCGGAAGAAAGCAATAAAAAAGGGAAATAGCCCCCGTTCTGCTTCCGCCTCCGCCAGCACTGGAGGTGATGACGAAGTGAAATTGACGAAGAAAGAAAGGGAAAAGTTAGCCAAGCAAAAGAAAAAGGAACGGGATAAAGAACGCAAGCAGCACAACAGGGAAGTTAATAAAGCCCGTAAAAACGGCACAAAACCCCCGCCACGCATAAAGTCCGAAACCACCCAACCTGGGCCTGAAGAACAAATAACCACCGCCGGAGAAGCGCTGCCCGAAGACAACAATGCACCCCCAGCCCCCGGCTCCATCCGTCTGGGCGACCTTCAACCGCGGATGCCAGAAGGCGACCCCGAAAAATACATCATCAAGCACCGGCCCTCTTACCAGGAAGGGTTACTCTGGTTGGCGAGAACATACATCGAGCGGGAAAACTGGACCAATGCCGAGCGCCTGCTCAAGCAATTGGAAACCAGTGCCGCGACTTATGACGATGTGCGCCGCGAAGCAGCCAAAGCCAAAGCTCACTTCTACATCCGGCAGAAAAAATACGACCAGGCCGTTGGCCCGTTAGAAACGGCTATCTCCCTTACCAAAGACCACTACATTAAAGCGCGCCTCAACTTTATCCTCGGCCAAATTCACCAGGAAGCCCATCGGAGCCAGGAGGCTTACGCCGCTTTTGAGCAGGTGCTCAAAAACCATCCACTTTACGAAATGGAATTCAGCGCCCGGATGAACCTCGCCACGGCAGGCGTCAACTCCGGGGAAGAGTCCATCAAGCAATTGGAGCGGATGCTCAAAGAGGAAAAAAACAAAGAATTTCAGGACCAGATATACTTCGCACTGGCAGAAATAGCCCTCGCCAAAGGCGACAAAAAAGAAGGCATTAAAAACCTGGAATTGTCCCTGAGAAACAGCTCCCGCAACATGTCGCAAAAAGCAGAAGCCTACCTTCTTCTCGCCGACCTGTATTTCGAGGACCAACTTTTTGTAAAGGCTAAGCTCTATTACGACAGCACACTGCTGGTGATGCCCATCACAGATGAGCGTTATGGCCGTGCCAACCGTACCGCTTCCAATCTGGAAGGTATCGCTAAAAACCTACAAATCATCGCCCTGCAAGACAGCTTGCTGCGCATCAGTAAAATGACCGGTGAAGAACGCCGGGAGATGGCCCTGAAAATCAAAAGAGACCAGGATGAAAAGAAATTGGCCGATCTCAAGAAAAATGCAGCCAAGCAAAACGCTACCGGAAAAGGGGGCACAGGGCCGGGCTTTGGCAATAATCCCGGTGGCGGTAAATCCAACTTCTGGGCTTACGATGACCGGGATGTAAAACAGGGCCTCAGAGAGTTTCGCCGGAAATGGGGCACCAGAGGCTTGGAAGACAACTGGCGCCGCTCCAACCGCCAAAGCATCTCCGAACTCTCCGAAGCACTGGCCTCGGAAAACAAAGCCCCGGCTGCTTTGACCGATGAAGAAGTTGAGGAAATCCTAAAAGACGTGCCCACCTCAGACATTGAAATCAACGCCGCCAACAACCAGATAGAGGCAGCCCTCATCGCCCTGGGAGCACTCTACCGCGACCGTCTGCAAAACTACCCCAAAGCCATCGAATCCCTCAATGAATTGCTGAACCGCAACCCAACGACACAATACCAGTTGGATGCACTTTATTACCTCTACCTCTCGTACAATGACATGGGCGATGCCACCAATGCCCAACTGTATTTCGACAAAATAGTAAACGGCTATCCCGAAACGCGCTACGCCAAGATTCTGAAAGACCCGAACTACCTCAAGTCATTCATGGACCAGGAAATGAAACTCACCCGGTATTACGACGAAACCTACGCCGCCTTCGAAGGGCGTCAATACCAGGAAGCCTACGACCGCATCTCAAAGGTTAGCGAAAAATTCGGCTCCACCAATAAGCTGCAACCGCGCTTCGCCCTGCTGAGCGCCATGTGCACCGGCAACATCCAGGGCAAAGACACCTATGTCGAGGCCCTCAAAGAAGTTATTGCCAAGTATCCGGAAGCGCCGGAAGCCGCCCGCGCCAAAGAGATTTTGCGGTTGCTCGGCGAAAAAGTAGGAAGTGGCCCCGGCCAGCAAAGAGACCTCCCTACCGAAAAGGGGCAAGTGGGCGCATACAAGATATTCGATGATAAACTCCACTACGTCATCGTCGTTTTCCACGAGGATATCTCGCTAAACGATGCCAAAATCGCCGTTTCCGACTACAACGACAAATACCACAAGCTGCAAAAGCTGCGCATGAACAACATCTACCTTGGCACCGGCGATGATAAGTTGCCCATCCTCGCCATCCGGCGGTTCAGGGATAAAAATGAAGCCATGGATTATTACAATACCGTGCAGAAAAATAAAAGGGATTTCCTGGACGAAACCAAGTTCAACTACGAGCTGCTACCCATCGCTCAGGATAATTACCGGGAGTTGTTGAAGTCAAAAACCGTGGACGAATACCGGGTCTTTTTCGAGTTGAATTATTTGAAATAAAGCCCCTCACTCAGTCGCATTACGCACGAAACAGGGCGTTGGCAAATCTTGTCAACGCCCTGTTTTTATTTTTGAATCACTTGCCAATTCGACTACCTTTGCTCACCATTTCAAACCTCCTTCAGATATGCTCACAGCGCCCACACATCGCATGGATTTTAAGCGGAGAAAGCTGACGAATGAGACGCTGCTCTCCCTCTACCGGGAGATTCTAAAACCCCGGCTCATCGAGGAAAAGATGCTGATTTTATTGCGGCAAGGGAAAATCTCCAAATGGTTTTCCGGCATCGGCCAGGAAGCCATCGCCGTGGGGGTAACCAGTGCCCTCCTCCCCGATGAATTCCTATTTCCCATGCACCGCAACCTCGGCGTTTTTACCACTCGCAAGCTGCCTCTCGAAGCCTTGTTTGCCCAGTGGCAGGGCAAAGACGATGGCTTCACCAAAGGACGGGACCGCTCTTTTCACTTCGGCACTTTCGACTATAATATCGTTGGAATGATCAGCCACCTCGGCCCGCAGCTCGCCCTTGCAGATGGCGTGGCTTTGGCAAGCAAGCTCGCCGCAGAAGCAAGGGTGGCCGTTGCCTTTTCCGGCGACGGAGGCACCAGTGAAGGAGACTTCCACGAAGCCCTCAATGTGGCAGCAGTGTGGGATTTGCCGGTTCTCTTTATTATTGAAAACAACGGGTACGGCCTGTCCACCCCGGTGAACGAGCAATTTCGTTGCGAGCATCTCGCTGACCGGGGCGCAGGCTACGGCATGAAGTCCGTCGTGATTGATGGCAACAACTTGCTCGAAGTGTACACCACCATTGCCGCCCTGTCGGCTGAAATGAGAGAGACTCCGCACCCGGTAATGGTAGAGTGCATGACCTTTCGCATGCGCGGCCACGAAGAAGCCTCCGGTGTAAAATACGTTCCCAAGGCGCTGCTGGAAGAATGGGCCACCAAAGACCCCGTGCAGCAATACGAGCAGTACCTGAGCAAAGAAGGTTTACTCGGCGAGGCGAGCATAGCCGCCATTCGGAAAGAGATAAAAGATGAGATTAACGAGGCCTGGAATTTTGCCGTAGGCAAACCTCAGGTAACTGCTAACAGAGGCAGAGAGTTGGCAGATGTGTATGCCCCAAATACTCAAAAACCCCAACCACCAATCCCAGCTTCTCCCCGGCCCGTAAAGCGGTACGTTGATGCCATTGCGGACGGCCTGCGGCTCGCCATGCAAAAACACAGCAATCTCGTGTTGATGGGCCAGGACATTGCAGAATACGGCGGTGTTTTTAAAATCACCCAAGGTTTAGTGGAAGAATTTGGCAAAGAGCGCGTGCGCAACACACCGATTTGCGAAAGTGCCATCGTAGGCGCAGCACTCGGCCTCAGTTTCAAAGGCTACAAAGCGATGGTCGAGATGCAGTTCGCCGACTTTGCGACCTGCGGGTTTAACCAAATCGTAAACAACTTAGCCAAAACCCATTACCGTTGGGGCGCTACCGCGGGCGTGGTCGTGCGCATGCCGGCGGGCGGTGGCGTGGGGGCCGGCCCTTTTCATTCGCAGAGCAACGAGGCATGGTTTGCCCACACGCCCGGGCTGAAGGTGGTTTTTCCGGCATCGCCCTACGACGCCAAAGGCCTGTTGTTGGCTGCCTTTGAAGACCCGAACCCGGTCCTGTTTTTTGAGCACAAAGCCTTGTATCGAAGCATTTCAGAAGAGGTGCCGGAAGGTTATTATACCATCGAAATCGGGAAGGCACGCGTGGTGCGCCCCGGCCAGGCGCTGAGTGTCATCACCTATGGCATGGGCGTCGAATGGGCCAAAAAGGTTTGCGAAGAGGAAGGCATAGACGCAGAAATTCTCGACTTGCGCACGCTGTTGCCCCTCGACTACGATGCCATCACCGAAACGGTGAAGAAGACCAACAAAATCATCATTCTTCACGAAGACACGCTGACGGGTGGCCTCGGTGGAGAAATTTCTGCCTATATTTCCGAGCACCTTTTTGAATACCTCGATGCCCCGGTTTTGCGGGCAGCAAGTCTCGACACGCCAGTGCCTTTCGCCCAACCGCTGGAACAGGACTTTATGCCCGTAGAGCGCTTCCGGGTACAGTTGAACAAATTGAATACCTTTTAACCAGACAAAAAGAACACTGAATTATGACCATTCTACTCTGTGCCGCTGACGAACCTTTGCTTACAACTTTTGAATTCCGCTTCCGCAAAAAAGGCTGGATTCTAAACGTAGCCCCCGATAAGGCAATAGCTATGCAAAAGGTAGAAACCTTATCGCCCGACTTGGTTATAGTTGACCTTCAACTCCCCGGATACGCAGGGCTTGATATCATTCAAAGCTTGCGCAACATAGCGGGAGATGATTTACCCATCATCGCCACTGCGCTGCTGGAAGACGACCGCATCATGATGGAAGCCCTGCGCTTAGGCGCCGATGATTTCATCATTAAACCCTACAAACCGGACGAACTCATCCTCCGCATGCAGCGCCTTTTTCACGCAGTGAAAGTGGTGGATTAAAAACCACATGACATGAAAGGAATCATCCTGGCCGGAGGCCTCGGCACCCGTCTCTATCCACTCACGCTGGCCGTGAGCAAACAAATGATGCCGGTGTATGACAAGCCGATGATTTATTACCCGTTGTCCACCCTCCTTCAGGCAGGCATTCGGGATATACTCATCATCTCCACGCCTTACGACCTTCCCTATTTTGAAAAACTGCTGAAAGACGGCAGCAGCATCGGCTGCTCTTTTTCTTACCTGCCGCAACACAAGCCCAATGGCCTGGCACAAGCTTTCGTCTTGGGAAAAGATTTCATCGGAAAGGATAGTGTAGCCTTGGTGCTGGGCGACAACATCTTTTACGGAGCGGGCCTTCCCAGCCTGTTGCAGGCCAGCGTCAATCCCACAGGCGGGGTGATTTTTGCCTACCGCGTCGCCGACCCCGAACGCTACGGAGTGGTGGAGTTCGATGAAAATTTCAAGGCTCTTTCCATTGAAGAAAAACCACAGCGGCCAAAGTCCAACTATGCCGTGCCCGGCCTCTATTTTTACGACAACGAAGTAGTGGACATCGCCCGGAATCTGAAGCCCAGCCCCCGTGGGGAATACGAGATAACGGATGTGAACAAGACCTACCTTGCTATGGGCAAATTGAAGGTAGGCGTTCTGGGCCGGGGTGTCGCATGGCTGGACACAGGTACACATGGGTCGCTTTTACAGGCAGGCCAATTCATCCAAGTCATTGAGGAACGGCAGGGTCTGAAAATAGGCTGCATTGAGGAGATAGCCTGGCAGATGGGTTTTATCGGCGATGCACAACTGAAGCGCCAGGGTGAAAAATATCTCAAAAGTGGCTACGGCGAATACCTGCTCAACCTGCTCAGAAAGGATTTGTGATATCTTGCCCTGGCCAATTTGCCTGCTTTGGCATCCATACCTGCCTCCTGCCTCTGAGAAACTATGACCGGGCGATTATTTTCCGATGCCCCCTCTATTTTTTTTAGGTACATGTTGCCTAAATACGCAACCACACACAAACCTCCCAGTAGCCACCACAAAGTGGCGAAGCCCCAACGCGCGGC
>SCUG01000383.1 GCA_004297645.1 Saprospiraceae bacterium
GCCGGTTGCCGCCGTGCTGAATTTCGGCGAAGCCGTAAATTCAAAGGGTGCCGATTTCCGGCCACTGCTCAGCCCAAACGACCCACAGCGCATGTACTTCTCCTCCGTCCGGACCGGCAATACCGGTTGCGACCGGGGCGGATCTTGCGGCAGCGACATATATTTCACCGAACTCGAAAACGGCGATTGGCAGCCCCCCCGGCGCCTGAGCGTTTTTTTGAACACCATCCAAAACGAGGTGGCACTGGGTTTCGGCAAAGTGGGCGGGCAACTTTACTTTTCCCGGGGCGAAACGCTTTTTAGCGGCGATATACTCGTGGACACTTTTCGCGAAGACGTGACCGAACGCACCTTGTTTTCCACAGAATTCAGCGGGCCTATGCGAGCATGGGAAGGCGACTGCGCTCCTTTTTTTTTCAACGACACCATCCTGCTTTTCGCCAGCCGGCGGCCTGGCGGCTTCGGCGGCCTCGACCTCTATGTGAGCACTTTCAGCCACGGCGAATGGACGCCTGCGCAAAATACCGGCCCCACCATCAACTCCCCTTACGACGAAACTTCGCCCTTTCTCGCCGCCGATGGGCGCACGCTCTGGTTCAGCACCAACGACGCCAGCCGCAGCATTGGCGGCCTCGACATCCTGCACACTACCTACATAGACCGCACGTTGAGTTGGTCGCCTCCACGGAACCCTGGCATGCCACTCAACTCGGCGGGTGACGATACGGATTTCGTGTTGCCGCCCACCGGTGACCGTGCCTTTTTTTCTTCTTCGAGAAAAGAAGGGCAGGGCGAATCAGACCTTTACCTCGCTCTTTTCGACACCCCGCAAAAGGAGCAGACCGAAACCTCCATCCCGGCCGCTTTTCCGTTGGTGCCCGCCTACCGTGAGGCTGTTGCGGGAGCTTCGGAGGCCGAACTTGCCCCTTTAGATATTTTCGAGAATGGCGGGCCGGTGGAGTTTTCGCCGTTGTTTTATTTGCCTTCCGGCGAACTCTTCCCGGCGGGTATGCGCGATTTAAGGGCGCTGGCGCAATTGGTGAAAAATTGGCCGCAGGCCAAAATCATCCTCGCTGCCCATTGCGACGCCGGCGACCCCTCGCCGCTGACGGGGCAGGCCGTTTTGCAGGCTGTGTCCGACAGCCTCCGGCGGTGGGGCGCCCCCCTCGGTAGCATCGTGCTACGCAACGCCGGCGCAGCATACCCCGCCAACGAGGAGAATCCCGCTGCCAACCGGCGGGTGGATATTTTTATCGCCAACCCCGCTGAACTGCCCGTGGCCGTCCGCTTCAACGAAGCTGCCGCGGCGGGTTCTGCCGGTGCTTTTTTCCGAAAAGCCATGAACAGTCTCTTTTATCAGGTGCAGGTGCCGCTGACGGGTGGCGCTGTTTTGGACGATTTATTTCGCCTTTATCCCGATGGAATAGCCGAACAATCTCTGGCATCCGGCACATTCAGTTTTGGAGTGGGCATGTACCTGACGTTTGAGCAGGCGGAACAATGGCGGCGGAATTTGGCGGGTCGTGGCTTCCCGCAGGCGAGGGTTGCCGCTTTTGTCAATGGGTGGGAAATTTCAAAAGAGGAAGCCCGTCAATGGGTAGAGCTATTTCCCAATTTGGGGGAGTACATTGGCCAGTAGAAGCTGTCGTTTTAAGCATGGTGCTTTTGGCGTGGAGGGGTTCCTCGCTGCGCTCGGAATAGAAAAGAGGGAAATGGCAAAAAGGGGAGTATTTGGCAGCGCGGCTTTTTTGAAAAAAATCTTCCATACCGGCGATTAGGTTTCTTTTTGCGGCCAGATGTCTTAAATTTACTATTCCTTTGTTGGAGGCATCGTCACCTGACGGCCTTGTAAATTAGAATATTTCGATTGCAACCGATTACAACTAAAACTTCTTTCCCATGAGGAGAAAAACAACCTTCCTGACTTTCGCTTTCACTGCTTTTCTCGCCTGCTTTTTTGTAAAAACAACTGCCCAAACCAGTGGCATTGCCACCATCTCTGGCCCGCAGGTGCTGTGTGTGGGACAATGTGGCCAATATCAGGTTACACTTGATACAGGCACTATCGGATTTGTCCAATGGCAAGTCAATGGTACTGGGGGCAGCCTCAGCAATCCCAACAGCAACCCCGTGACTTTTTGCGGAAGCGCGGCTGACACTTTTTTCCTTTCTGTTACGGGATTCTCCTCCAGCCAATTCTCTTTCGATACCAGCTTCTTCATTATCGTCACCTCGTCCATAGACCCATTCATCGTCTCCACCTCCGCCCTCTGCCAAGACAGCCTCAGCGCCTGCGACAAGGTCTGCGCCTTCACCACGGCGACCTACGAGGCAGGCGGCGTACCGGCCGGTTCGGATGTTTCGTGGTCGGTCATCGGTGCGGAAAACTACACCGCAAACGGCGCCCAACTCACCGTGGACTGGGGCACGGCGGGGCAGGGTCTCGTGACGGCATCGGTGGGCGACAGCAGCGCTTCTATGCCGCCCGTCCAGATATTTTGCGGGCAGGAAGCTATTGATTTCTCCAATCCAGGCAGCGTAACGGGTACCGGTTATGTGCACATTCTGGATGCCCCTTCGGCGGTGACCGTCACCATAACCGGCGCTAATGGTTACACGGCTACCCTGAGCGGCAGTATGAATCATTTTTCGTTCCCCGGCCTTGATGCCGGCGCCTACATGGTCACCATTTCAGACAACACAGGTGTCGTCATCGGGCAATGCGATTTCATCATTGTGCTCAACGACACGGAGTGTTGGACGAACGTTTTTCCAGTGGAACTGGCACATGCCTCCGATTGCAACGCCTGCGACGGGTTCATACAGGTGCAGGCATCAGGAGGGGGGCAAGTAAGCTACACTTACCAGTGGAGCACGGGAAACACGGCCAGCTCCATCAGCGGCCTTTGCCCCGGCACTTATTCGGTAACCGTTTCGGATGCCATAGGCTGCACCTCCGCCATCACCATTCAAATCGTCTGCCCCGCCGGGTGCTCGGGCTCTTCGTCCCTTTGCGTGGACATCCTCGAACAGCCCGAAGCCGTCCTCGGTTCCATCCCGCCTGCCGTGGCGGGCATCATCGTGGTATGCCAGGGGCAGACCGTTTTTTTTCAAAATGAAAGCCTCAATGCCACGAGTTATGTCTGGGATTTTGGCGACGCCAATACGTCGGCGCAGTTCGAGCCAAGCCATACCTACAACACGCCCGGCATCTACACTGCGTCGCTCATTGCGCGCAACGAGTGCTTTTGCGCAGACACGACCTTCGTCACGGTGTACGTGCTGGCAGCGGTAGTGCCTGACATCCTGTGCACAGGCACCATCTGCGAGGGCGAAACGGTGACCTACTCCACCGATGCCAACTGCGGCACCTACAACTGGAGCATCACCGGCGGCGGCACCATCCTCGGCGGCGGCGGCCCGGCGGATAATTTCATCACCGTGCAATGGCTCACCGGCCCGGAAGGCACCGTCTCGCTCGACGTCAGCGGCTGCGCCGGCACGGTCTGCAACCTGCCGAACGTGGTACCCATTCCCATCGTCTCCGGCAATGTGCAGATACAAGGCCCCGACAAGGTTTGCGAAAACAGCATCGAAGAATATTTCATCCCCGGTTTTCAGGGCACCCAAATCAACTGGACGGTAGTGGGCAGCGGCTCCATCGAAAGCGGCTGGGGCAGCGAACGCATCACCGTGCAATGGTATGGCGACGCCAATGTGGGCAACCCACAGCTCGTCATCGTGGAGTACGACAATTGCTACCTCGGCTGCGGCGGCAAGGATACCCTCGAGGTGAGCATCGTGCCGGAGTTTTACGTCGCCGGGCCTATTCAGGTTTGCGGCAACACGACAGGTACTTACCAAAGCCTCGACGCCATCACCAATTTTCCCATAAACAGCAACTGGACGGTGACCGATGCCTCCGGCGCAACCGTGTGGACATCGGGAGGAGCGGCCAGCTCTGCCAATGTGCCATTTAATTTTCCGCCAGATACCTACACCGTGCAGGCCACGCCCGCCAGTGGAGCTGGTTTTTGCAACGACAAATACGAAGTGTTCGTGAAAGTACTCGCTCTGCCACCGCCACCCGGCGGCATCACCGGCGAGGAGGATATTTGCCCCGGCGAAAGCTACACCTACACCGCCAACGGCTCGCCCATAAATAATTTTACCTGGACCATCAACAACGGTGGCGCCATTTCCACCCGCAACGGCAACCCCGTCAACGTGACTTGGGGCGCCACGCCGCCCTGGTCGGTGTCGGCGTCACAGGTGGCCACGACGGGGCTGGGCTGTATGTCGGATACGGTGACTTTACAAGCGGGGACGATTCCAGGCTTTGCCATCACGGGCGACGGGCAGGTGTGCAAAGAGGCGACGGGGACGTACGCCGCCCCGTTTTTTGAAAGCGTGGACTACCAATGGCAGGTTTTGCCCACAAATGCCGGGACGGTGATTTCCGGGCAAGGCACCGAAAATATAGCAGTGTTGTGGCACGCCGCGGGTGCAGCCACCATTCGGGTCACTGTTTGCGGCAGCACAAAAATGTTCAATGTAAATGTGCTGGCGCTACCCCAACCCGTCGTGACCGCCACGGCCGTTTGCGCGGGTCAGGTCGTGCCGGTGACGACCACCGTGGCGTATGCGAGTTACGTTTGGAAAAATGTGGCGGGGGCAATCGTTTCGGCGCTGCCTGCTCCCAGCCTTGGCGGCGGCTATTACGAAGTGGAAGTCACCGACGCCAACGGGTGCATGGGCAGCACCACGTTTTTTATTCAGGAAAATCCTCTGCCCACGGTCACTATTTCCACCCCGGCGTATTACGCTCTTTGCTCCGGCGGCCCGGCAGCCACTATTTATGCGCTGAATACTGGCTCTGGCTACGACTACCAATGGAGCCTTGACGGCAACCCCGTTGGGGGCAATACGCCCACCTATTCCACGACCACGCCCGGCATTTACCAGGTGGAGGTTACCGATGGCAATGGCTGCACAGCCCTGTCCAACCAGCTCGAATTGGTGGATTGCGAAGCGGTGGGTGGAGTCTGCATCGGCGGCTTGTGTTACGGCCTCGGTGGCGGACCGCCCGTGCCGGGTTGCACTCCCGCTGGCACCGTAGATTTCAACCCCGTGCAAACGGCAGATTGCAATATTTTTGATTTTACCAATACCTCCACGAATTTCGTCCCCGGCAGTTTTGGCTGGTACTTCAACGATCCGGGAAGTGGAGCTGCCAACACCTCCAACCTACAAGACCCCTCGCATACTTTCACGGCGCCGGGGTATTACACGGTGATATTGGTGGGTGCGGTGAATGCCGTTGGCGGCGGCTCTTGCCAGATAGGGATTTTTAAAGACGTGCTCGTGCCTGCCGCTGCCAATTTCAGCCATGCGGCGGCGTGCCCCAACACCCCGGCCCAGTTTTTTGACGAGTCCACTTTTGTGGCGGGTGGCAGCATTACCGGCTGGAATTGGGATTTCGGCGACCCGGCCTCCGGCGCCGCCAACACCTCCACCTTCGTCAACCCGTCTCATGTTTTTGCTGCCTCCGGCAATTACGACATCACGCTGACCATCACGATGGCAAGCGGCTGCCAGACTTCCGTCACCAAAACCATCCCGGTGCTGGTGGCCCCATCCGTCAACTTTTTGGTGCCCGATCAGACTTGCCAGAATCTGGCGTTGCCATTTGACGCCATTGTGCCGGCGAGTGTAGCCAGTGTAGTGTGGGATTTCGGCGACCCCGGCAGCGGCGCAGCCAACACCTCTGAAATTGAGAACACTTTCCACGAATTCGACCTGCCAGGCGTTTATGCAGTCACGCTCACGGCCGCCAATATCTACGGCTGCACGGCCAGCCATGTCGAAAATGTGACCGTCAAGCCGAACACGCTGGCGGGGGTTATCAGCGTGGTGCCGCCATCACCCATTTGCGAGGGCGACAGCACGGTGCTCACGGCACCCGCCGGTGGCCTCAGTTGGGAGTGGTCGAACGGCCCGATGGTTGACAATCAGACCATTTTTGAAACGGGCATTTTCACCGTCAACCTTACCGATGGCGAGGGCTGCACCTACACCCCGCCGCCCGCGATGGTGAACGTGACCGCCGAACCAAACGGCATCATTCACGCCGTGGAGTACAACGAGTTTGGTCAGCCGGTTGCTTTTTTTGAAAACAGCTACTCCGTATGCGAGGGTAGCGGCGTGACGCTTACCATTCTCGGCAGCCTCGGTTACAGCTACATTTGGTCGGAGGGCAGTACCGGTGATGAGATTTCATTTACCGAAGACAAGGGCAACCTGCTGACCGTGGGCACGCACAACTATACCGTCACCGTTACGGACAACGCAAGTGGGTGCACCAGCGTGGAAGGGCCGTTCACCGTGACGGTGAACCCCAAACCGGACGTGCAAATCGAATCGGTGCCTTCGGGTTTTATTTGTGAAAACACTACCGCCACGCTCAACGTCATTGCCCCTGACCCCGGCCTGATTTATACCTGGAACACCGGCGAGGCGGGCACGAGCATCACGGTCGTTGCCGGCGGCACCTATTTCGCGCAGGCGGCAAATAGTTTTGGCTGCAAAGTAAACAGCAACGGCATCGTCATTCACAATGCGCCGGACATAGACTTAGTGCCCTCCGGCTGCCACACCCGTTGCAAACCCGACACCATGTGCCTGCCCGATGTGCCGCTTATCACCAGCTATCAATGGTACCTCGACGGCAGCCCTATCGCTGCGCCGAACGGCACTGTAGCCAATCCCGTTTTTTCGCAAAACGGTGAATATACTTTGGAAATGACGGACGTGTTCGGTTGCATGTCCACTTCTGCGCCATTGACGCTTGACCTGCTCGACGGCTTCGGCGACATCCTTGGCGGGGTGTATTTCGATGTGAACGGCAATGGCATTATTGACGCCCCCGACACGTTGGTGGGCGGCA
The DNA here is from genome assembly GCA_004297645.1 of Saprospiraceae bacterium. Classification (GTDB taxonomy): domain Bacteria; phylum Bacteroidota; class Bacteroidia; order Chitinophagales; family Saprospiraceae; genus UBA6168. The sequence goes on from SCUG01000383.1 coordinate 6,947, forward strand.
TTGACATCATCCTCAACAGCGGCGCTATTCACCTCGACACGGCCACGAGCACCGCGGTTGGCGGCTATGGTTTCATCGGTATTTTGGCCAATAATTACACCCTCGTTTTGGACACCACCAACCTGCCGCTCAACTGGTCGGCGGTGCTGCTTTCCACTAACCTCGAGCTCATCGGTTGCGGGGGTAAAGAGCACTTCGACTGGCTGCTAACGTACAATTGTGTGCCGTCCGTGGTGATGGTGGATCTCAGTGCCTGCGCAGGCGACAGCGTTCTGTTCGAAGGCATTTACATCCTGACAGGTGAACAGAATTCGGTGACTTACGCCAACCAGTTCGGGTGCGATTCGACCATCATTGCGACAGTGCTTTCGATTCCGCCCACCACCGCCACGCTCGAACTGAGTGCGTGCGCGGGCGACAGCGTGCTCTTCGACGGGGTGAACATTCCGGCGGGGCAGTCTGCCGATTTCACCTACCCCAATGCGCAGGGCTGCGACAGCATCCTCACGGTGA
>SCUG01000003.1 GCA_004297645.1 Saprospiraceae bacterium
GTACGGACGGCTTTTTTTGAACATCTGCGACTGATTTTGTTTGGTCCGCGGAAGTTACGATACTTTATTCGGTTATTTCAATGAACTTTTCGGATGCTGACTTTTCGGAGGGGACTCAGCGGTTGAATGGATACTGGCCGGAATCACGGATTGCCAGCATTGCCAAGCAAGGTTATGATAACTCGCAAAGCTTGTTCGCAGCCATTCCAAAGCAGTTACCTCAATACGAACGCCGCAAAAAAGGGATGGAATCACTACAGACTTTGTTCTGAAAAATAAGAAACTGAAATAACGAAAACCAAAGCCCGCATCTGCTACAAAGCACCTGCGGGTTTTTCTGTTTTTTTGTAAATAATAAAATGATTTGCCGCCTATCTGCTATCCCACCCTCTTCCGGTACGTCCACACCGCCAGCCCATTCATCAGTACACCCAAGCCAATCATCACCAGAAAATTATACCGCACATCGGCCCACGAGCTGCCCTTGAGCAGCACCATGCGCATCACCTCCACAAAGTGGGCGATGGGGTTGGGCACCGTCATCGCCTGCGCCCATTCCGGCATGCTCTCGATGGGCGTGAACAGCCCACTCATCAGGATGAAAATGACCATGAAAAACCAGGCGATGAACATGGCCTGCTGCTGCGTGCCGGCAAAATTGGAGATGAAAAACCCGATGCCCAGCACGTAAAAAATATTGACTACGCAAAAAGCTACCACCACCCACAGGCTCCCCACGATGGGTATATCAAACAGCAGTTTGCCAGCCGTCAGCCCCAATGCAAGGTCGAACAGCCCAATCAGCAAAAAGGGCAGCAGTTTGCCTGAAATAAACTGCCACTTGCGGATGGGCGACACGTTGATTTGCTCGATGGTGCCAAGCTCCTTTTCCCGAACCACGTTCATGGCGGAAAGTATCAGCACCAGCATGGCCACCAGCTCGCCGAGGATGCCGGGCACCATGAAGGTCTTGTAGTCGAGTTCGGGGTTGTACCAGTAGGAAGACGTGGTTTCAATAGCCGCTAGAGGGCGGACGATGGAGGGCGGGGAGGCCGCAGCGTTGACAAACCGGAGCTGCCACTCTTCTGCCACCTGCCTGCCAAAAGACTGGAACACCTGCCCGGCGTAGCTCGCCGCCAGCCCGGCTTTCTGGCCGTTGATGGCGTTGACTTCAAACTGGAGGCTAACGGGCTGGCGGCGCATCACATCCCGCTCGAAATGTGGAGGGATGGTGAGCACCGCATCGGCCTGCCCGTTTTGAAGAAAATCGAATGCGCCGCCGTCGCTTTGCGGCGTGCCTTTCAGAATAAAATATTCCGAAGCTGTGAGTTTATTGATAAGCGTCCGGGAGGACTCGGAGTGGTCGTAATCCGCTACGGCCAGTTTTATATTCTTGATGTCATGCGTGGCAGCAAAGGACAGGATGACCAACTGAATGACCGGAAAGACAAACAGTATCGGCAGCATCGCCCGGTTGCGGACGACCTGCTTCAATTCTTTCTGGATGAGTAGTAATACGATGCGCATGATTAAGCCAGCCGGGTTTTAAAATTTTTCATCGCCAGCAGCAGAAATACCATCGTCATGCTGCCGAGGATGGCCGTCTCCTGCCAGATAAAATGCCAGCCGGAGCCTTTGAGCATCACATCCCGCAGGATGGAAATAAACCACCGCGCTGGAATGATATTCCCCACCACCTGAAGTGGCACTGGCATGCTCGCCAGTGGAAAAATGAAATCCGAGAGCAGCACCGTTGGCAGCATGAGGCCCATCAGCGAAGCCATCATGGCTGTTTGCTGTGTGCTTGCCCTGGCGGAAATCAGCACGCCCAGCGACAGCGCCGCCAGCACGTACAGCACACTCGTGGCCAGCAACAGCAACAGGTTGCCCCGAATAGGCACCCCGAAAACAAACACGCCCAGCAGCAAAATCAACATGCCATCGGTGAAGGCAAGCAGCACATAAGGCACCACTTTCCCTACGACGATCTGCAAGGGGTGCAGGGGCGACACGAGCAGCAGTTCCATCGTGCCCAACTCCTTTTCCCGTGCAATGGTCAGCGAGGTCATCATGGCGGAAATCAGCATCAGGATGAGCGCCATCACGCCGGGCACGAAGAGGAAAGCGCTTTTGAGCTGGGGGTTGTAGAGCATCCTTGTTTCTACCCTAACCGCTTCCTGACTGCGGACTGCGGACTGCGGACTGACTGACTGCTGAAAACTGGCTATCATCTGGCTGGCATAAGCTACAAGGGTGGAGGCATAATTCGGTTCGCTGCCGTCGGCGATGAGCTGGACTTGTGCCTTGCCGTCGTGGCGGAGGCTTTGGGCAAAATTGGGCGGTATTACCACCGCCATTTTGATTTTTCCTTTTTTAAAATAACGGTCTAAATCTTCGTAGTTCCTTGCCTCGCCGGCCAGCCTGAGATGCCCGGAGGCGGTGAGTTTGTAAGTCAAATCCAAGCTGAGTTCATCATGCGCATCGTCCAGTATCACGATGTTGGCGTTGCGGAATTCATTCGTCACGGCGTAGCCGAAAATGATGACCTGGGCCACCGGCATCCCCAGCAGGATGAGCAGCGTCCGCCGGTCGCGCAGGATGTGGCGGAATTCCTTTTTGACGAAAGCCTGAAATTTTTTCATGGCTCAAAAAAAGATTGTCAGAGGCATTTTAGCCGTAAAAATGTACTTTTGTTAAAAATCAAAGAGATGAATCTAATTATCACCATACCTGAACCTGACTTTAAAGGGCTTGGCAAAACCGAAGCTGAAGCACGTCTCGACCTGGCAATTTTCTTCTATACAAATTGGAACATGCCTCCTGCCAGATGCGCCGAATACGCAGGGATTTCCAAAGTGGTTTTTTTAGATGAACTGGGCCAGCGAAAAATTCCCATGAGGTACGACTTAACAGCACTCGAAAATGACATACAAAACTGGGAAAACTACAAGCCAATGAATGGTAGCAATTAGCGACACCACCTGCCTCAGCACATTGACCCGCATTGGCGAAACAGCCATTTAACCATTTAGCCATTCATTCATCCCCTCGCCAATTTCAAAAACACCTCGTCCATGCTCGCCGCCCCGTAGGTTTTCTTCAAACCGCCCGGCGTATCGAGCGCCTCGATTTTCCCGGCCACCATGATGCTCACCCGGTCGCAGTATTCCGCCTCGTCCATGTAATGCGTGGTGACGAAGACGGTGACGCCCTCCGCCGCAGCCTTGTAAATCATTTCCCAAAACTGCCGCCGGGTGATGGGGTCCACGCCGCCAGTCGGCTCATCCAAAAAAACGATGGGCGGCTCGTGGAAGATGGCGATGGAAAATGCCAGCCTTTGTTTCCAGCCCAGCGGCAGGGATTTGACCAATTGGTTTTTGACGCTTTCCAATCCGAGGTCTTTCATTAGTTGGGCTGTTTTCTCTTTGATTTGGCTCCGCTTCAAACCGTAAATGCCTCCGAAAAAACGGATGTTTTCCCGCACCGTCAGGTCTTCGTAAAGCGAGAAGCGTTGGCTCATGTAGCCGATGTGGCGTTTGATTTTTTCCGATTCCCGATAGACATCGAAACCCGCTACCCGGCCCGCTCCGCTGGTCGGTGTCAGCAGGCCGTTGAGCATACGCATGGCGGTTGTTTTGCCTGCGCCGTTTGCTCCGAGAAAACCAAATATTTCGCCCTCCCGCACCTCGAAAGTGATGGCGTCAACGGCGGTGAAACCGCCGAATTTTTTGGTCAAGTTTTGAGCAGAAATGACGGAAGGCATCTTATTTACACGTTTTGTTGTTTCAAAGAAAACAGCTTAAATTAGCTGAAAATTAAATCCTGATATTCATGGAAGCCGCAGTTTTATCAAAAAAAACGCCCGCCAGGAATGGCAACATCCAACTCCGCATCGGCGAGTGGGAAATCCAACATTTGCGCCCGGCAATGACGGATGACGAGTTCGAAGATTTTTGCTTTAAAAACCCTGAACTGCACATCGAGCAAGACAAACACGGAAATATCATCATCATGTCCCCCGTATCCTACGACTCCGGCAACCACGAAAGCGAAATTTTAGCCGACCTCGGCATGTGGAACCGCAAACACAAATTAGGCAAAACTTTCAGCCCTTCCACCATGTTCATCCTGCCCGACGGCGAAAAACGGATGCCCGATGCCGCCTGGGTTTCCATGGAAAAACATCTGAAACTCACCCTTCGGGAGCGCAAAAAATTCGCCCATGTCGTCCCCGATTTCATCGTCGAGGTGCGCAGCCCTTCCGATAACATCAAGGATTTAAAAGAAAAAATCTCCGCCGTCTGGATCGCCAACGGCGTCCGCCTCGCCTGGCTGATAGATCCCGTTGATGAAATTTCCTTTATTTTCAAACCCGGCGCCCCGCCCGTGGAACTCAAAGGCCTGAACCATCTGCTTTCCGGCGAAGAGGTGCTGCCGGGGTTCGAGTTTGATTTGAGCATTTTGAAAGATTGAAAAATGGTTGAATGGCTACATGGTTCGATGGTTTTTCACTGCATCAAAGCCATAAAACAATCCTCCACTGTTGCTTTTGTTGGACTGATTTCGATTTTCTCATGCCCTTTTTCTTTTAAAAAATTCCTCACTTCCTCCTCCCCTGCCTTGTCTTTGGTGGTCAAATGTAGAAACTCGCCAAAGGGAAACGCCGTGTCCGTCATTTCAAACTCCCTCAAATCCCGGATGAGCCGGTACATGCTCTCCGTCCGCACAGACAGGAGTGGCTTTGAAAAATCTCCCACCATGCCCGCCGGGGTGTTGATGGACAGGATTTCGCCCTTTTGAATCAGCGCAATGCGGTCGCAGCGGCTCGCCTCGTCCATGTAGGATGTGCTGACCAAGATGGTGATGCCCAATGCTTTGAGCCGGGCCAGCATTTCCCAAAACTCCTTCCGGCTGACGGCATCCACGCCGGTGGTCGGTTCGTCGAGCAGCAGCAATTCGGGCTGGTGGATGAGGGCGCAACAGAGCGCCAGTTTTTGTTTCATACCGCCGGAAAGCTGACCGGCCCGGCGGTTTTTAAAAGGCTCCAACTGCGAGTAAATTTCGCCGATGAGGTGGTAATTCTCCTGGAGGGTCGTGCCGAAGATGGCGGCGAAAAATTCGAGGTTTTCCTGCACGGTCAAATCCTGATAGAGGGAGAAGCGGCCCGGCATGTAACCGATGCGGCGGCGGATTTCAACATAGTCCTTCACGGGGTCGAAACCCAGGACGGTGGCGCCGCCGCTGTCCGGTAACAGCAGGGTGGCGAGGATGCGGAAGAGCGTCGTCTTCCCGGCGCCGTCGGGGCCGATAAGTCCGAAAAGCTCGCCGGCCCGCACGTCGAAATCCACACTGTTGAGTGCTTGCACCTTTCCGAAGGATTTGCTGACATTTTTTATCTGAATTGCAGCCTGCACTTTGTAAGGATTTTATTTTTCCGAAAAAACCACCTCCCCCGGCATCCCGATTTTTAACGCTCCGTCGTTGGCAACGCGCACTTTGAAGGCATAGACTAAATTCACCCGCTCCTCTTTCGTCTGGATGGTTTTCGGCGTGAACTCCGCCTTGCCTGACACCCAACTGATGGCGCCGGGCAGCGGGCGCATTCCTCCACCCTCCTGGTCAATATTAACGGTGACTTGCTGCCCGATTTTGATGCTTGCCAACTGCTCGCCACTCACATACGCCCGCAGTTCCAATGTGTCGAGTGAGGCGATTTTGTAGAGTGGCGAACCGAAGGCCAACATCTCGGAGGGTTCTGCTGTTTTGGCCAGCACCGTTCCGCTCACGGGGTTATAGACATAGCTGCGGCGGATTTGCTCTTCGAGCAATGCGATTTGCGCCAGCAGGGGTTCTTTTTCACTCAAAATACCTGTGTTGGCGGCGCCTGCCTGTCTGCGGGCTGCGGCAATCTGGGCATCCACTATTTCAATCTGCCCGTTGAGGTCGTCGAGTTGTTTGGGTGTGGCGGCTTTATCGGCGAGCAGGTTGTTCACGCGATCCCGTTCGCGCAGAAGGTTGCTTTTTTGTTCTTCGTAAATGGCGATTTGCGGGCCGGGGTCTTGCGTCTTTTTGCCGATGGTGCCGAGCTTGGCCAGGAGTTGTAGTTTTTGCAAATGCAGCAGTGTGGTGTCCACCAAAGCCACCAAGTCCCCGGCTTTTAAAGTGCTGCCTTCTTCGGCTTCACTAAAGAGCAATTTGCCACTTGCCTCCGCAGAAACAATGGTCTCGGTGGCCTCGAAATTGCCGTAGGCACCGGCGGTTTTTTCTTCCTGCCGGCAGGCAAGGAATAATAGAAAGAAAATCAGGATGAAGGTTTTATGCAAAGTTTCCATAATCACTTGATAGAACACTGATTTGACTGATGCGACTGATTTTAACTGCCTCCCCTTTGCCCACAGCCAGACTGAAGACTGCGGACTGAAGGACTTCACCACCACCCCTTCCACGTCCAATATGCCGTCTGCACCTGCGCCAACTGCACCCGGTGCGTCTCCATACTAAGGCGGGCCTGCAACTCGGCGTCAGATTGGAGCAGGTAGTCGGTGGCGGTGATGACGCCGTGCTCCAATTGGGAAGAAAGCTGTTGGAGAATTTCCGTTTGCAGCTTCGCAATTTCGCCATCGGCAGCAATCTGCGCCTGAATCTTGGCGATGTCCTCGCGGAACTTGCCCTCCTGGTGACCGATGTTTTGCTCGAAAGTTTTCTTTTGGTTTTCGATGAGCTGCGACTGCACGGCGAGCTGTTGCCGCTCGCGGTCTGCCTGCTTCCAGTCCCAGAATTTCCAGGAGAACTGGACACCGGCGATGAAATAGGGGCTGACTTTTTCATCAAAAAAATTGAGCGGGTCGGGGTAGCCCACGCCCGATTGGGTGAAGACGCCGGCCTTCGGATTCCAGTTGGCGGCGATGAGGTCTTCGGCGGCGAGCGTCTGTTGTTTTTGCAAATCGAAAAGCGCCAGTTCGGGGCGGCGGGTTTCGCCCGAAGGGCGCAAAACGTCGAAATCGGGGGCTTTCAGTGCTGCATCTTCCGGCAGTTCTTGCCCCGTGAGGCTGCCGAGTACAGCGAGCATGGCGCGGCGGTCGCTTTGGAGTCCGGCTATTTTTGACTCGATTTTTAACTGCTCCACCTGCACCTTTTTCAGGTCGCTTTCCAGCACCGCGCCGTGCCGCACTCCGGCCTCCAATTGTGCTGCCTTTGCCTCCAAATCTTTGCGCGTCAGCGCCAGTGACGCCACAGATTCCTGGAGCAGCAACGCCCCGAAAAACACCTGGTTGACCTGTTCTTTGAGCTTGTTCAATTCGACGGCCACAGACTGTTTATCGGTGGCGAGCTTGGCCTGTTCGGCCTTCTTACGCGCCCCGGCGAGGCCGCCGTCGTAGAGCAGGTACGAGGCTTCGAGGTTTGTCTGAATACTGTACAGCGGAATATTGAAATCGGCGCCGGGGAACTTGAAGGGCAAGCCGAATATTTCGTTTTGCCAGGTGGCCTTGCCCTTCCACTCGATGGACGGCAGGCGGCTGGCGGCGATGTTTTGCAGGCGGAGCTTGGTGAGGGTTTCGAGGAGTTGGGGGTTTTGGGAAATGGCGCTGTTGGACGCTGCGAGCCGGTAGCAGTCCTGCAATGTGATGGGCGGCTGGGCGCTGATGGACAAAATTGAGAGGAACCAAAAACCACTCAATAAAAACGCTGCAAGGACGGTATTCTTCATGGCCGGAAAACTTATGGCCCCAATTTCGCAAAACCATTTTCTTTTTGGTAAAATCGGAAGGCTTACTTCCAAAAAACTTATCTTGCAATAAAATCAACCCATCATGGAAGTTTTAGAAAAATTGATGACTTACCAAGAGTTTCGTGAAATAGAGTTCGACGAGGACGACGACTTCCGCTATGAACTTTTGAATGGCATACTCGTGAGAAAAGGTTCCCCTACTATCCAGCACCAGCGCATCGCCGGAAATGTTTATTTCAACATGCGCCTACTCGTCGAAGAAAAATCGTTGGGAGAAGTGTTTAGCGCTCCCCTTGACGTTGTCCTCGACGAGCACAACGCTCCTCAGCCGGACGTTTTTTTCGTCAGCAAGGACCGGAGTTTCATCCTCGATGAAAAAGAGCAGGTCGTTATTGGTACCCCAGACATCGTCGTGGAAATCCTCTCGCCAGGTTCGGTGAAAAAAGACCGGATCGAGAAAAAAGAGATTTACGAGCGCTCCGGTATCCGGGAATTCTGGATTGTGGACCCTTCCTACCGCAATGTCGAAATATACCGTTTGGCGGAAGGCCATTACGAGTTGTTTGATTTCATCGAAGAAACAGGTGTCGTTAAGTCGTCTGTTCTCGAAGGTTTTGAAATGGAACTTTCCAAGATTTTCTAAAGCCGAAGCTTTCACTTGAAATAAACCCTTCCCGCATTGAGTCGTCCGGCAACCATAAGAAAGTGGGCGAGCCAGTGACGTGCGCCGTACCCTGAGCGGCTATGTAGGTGCCGCGAATTTGCGGCAATTTCCTCCACGAATTTGATTTTTAAACTTGGGTCACATCTTCCCGGCATCCACATCGCGGATAAACTGGATGACTCCGGGGTAGTAATGCGCCTGGTCATCCCACATGGCGAGGTGGGAACCTTCGGGGCAATAAAGGGAGCGGCCATTTTGCACTAATTTGCTCATGGCCTCCATGGCGGCGGGGTCCATCGTGTCGTATTTGGCGCCAATCATGAGCGTGGGTACGTGCAGGGTGGGCAGCTTGTCCATGATGTCCCATGTGAGCAGGCGGCCCCCCACTTTGAATTCACTCGGCCCCTGCATGAGCACGTAAATATGCTCGTTGAGGTGGGTAAAACAGCGGTTTAGCGGCTCAGGCCACTCTGGCAGGCGGCAGATGTGTTGGGTGTAGTATTCTTTAAAAACGAGATCGGTATAGACTGGGTTTTTCAAATCCCCGGCGGCCTCGAAAGCGTCGAGGCTGTCCACGAGCGAGGGGCGCATTTGCTGGCGCAAGACGCCGTTGTATTTTTCATAATCGGGAATGCTGCCCATCATGTTGCTCACGATAAGGCCTTTGAGGTTGTCCTGGTATTTCAGCGCGTATTCCATGCCGAGGATGCCGCCCCAGGAATTGCCGATGATGTAAAAATTGTCTTTGTTCATGCCGAGGGCTTTGCGCACCTGCTCCACCTCTTCCACGAAACGCTGCGTCACCCAGAGGCCGTCGTTATCAGGATGGTCGGAGCGGTAAGCGCCGAGCTGGTCGTATTCGTACATCTCGAAACCTTCTTTGGGCAGGAAGCTCTCGAAGCACTCCATATATTCGCAACCCATGGCCGGGCCACCGTGCAACAGCAAGACCTTGATGCGCGGGTTGTCGCCGAATTTTTTTGTCCAAACTTTAAAAGTGCCCGCGGGTGTCTCAATGGGTATCATGCGGACGCCGCCAGCGTACACCTGCGAAAAGTCGTATTCAACGGCAGGTGCGGGTTCCGCCATGGCGGAAGCTGCGCCGGGGTTTTGATTTTTGCAACTGAGAAAAAAAGCCGCGAGGCCGGCGAGCAGGAAGGTCGTTCGTAGTTTCATACTGGTGAAATTTTAAGAAAGTTGAGTTTATACCAAAACCGGCCACTAACTTCAGTGCCCAAAGTCTATGGCCTTGTTGAAGTCATAAAGGTCTGCAAAATAAGAAAAGGGGGGGTATATTCCGGGGATGCGCTTAACCGAGGAGGTCTCTTTTGACCAGTTTGGCGGCCATGGCGCGCATGTCGCGGGCCTTGTCGGCCTCGTCTATAATTTCCATTTTAAGTATCTCTTCGAGGATGTCTTCCAAGGTGACGACGCCCAGAAACACGCCAAACTCATCGTAAATGCAGGCTAAGTGTTTCTTGGAATTCAGGAAGTGGTTGAGCAGGTCGTCGAGTTTCATGCTTTCTTTGATGAACAGCGCCTCTTTCCTGGTAAATTCTCCTACGGTGTGGCCGTCTTCCCACCTGACGCCGAGCAGGTCACGGGCCAGCAAAATACCTTCTATGTCGTCCATGGAATCTTTGGCGAGCACGGGGATGCGCGAGAATCCCTTGTCTTTGATTTCTTTGATAAGCTTTTCGTCAATGACGTCCGAAGCATCAAGCGCATATACCACGGAGCGTGGCGTGGCGACCATCTCGGCTGTCATGTCAGAATAAGCCAATGCTCCCAACACGATGCGTTCTTCGTCTTCGTCAATGTCGCTTTCCTCGGCATCTTCGTGGTGTTTGATGATTTCTTCAATTTCGCGCTTGCTCCATATCGTGCCCAGTTCTTCGCCAAGGGCTTTGTCCAAAATCCAGGAAAGCGGGAAGGCCACCGGGGCAAAGAGGATAATAAAAATGCGCACCAGCCAAACAGTGTGGGCGCCGAGAGTCAGAGCATAGCGCGAAAAAATGGCTTGGGGAAGTATTTCGCCGAAAACGACGATAATCCCAGTGGCAACAAAGCCTGCAACCACCCCGGTAGCAATGTTTCCGAGGAGGATGGCTACGGTTGAGTTCACCGCCACATTACCCAGCAGCAGGGTACAAAGCAGCAAATTTCCATTCTTGCGGATAGGGTAAACTTTGATGGCACGCGGGTCTCCTAATTTTATCTTTCGCTCCAGCGAAGTGAGATTGAGACTAAAAAAACCCAACGTAAGCCCGCTGAACAGGGCTGACAAAAGAACGAGCAGGACGATTATCAAAAGGTCCATAAAGTGAAGAAAAAGTGAGGCCCGGCGGTAAATTTTCTATTATTTAGTTCCACAATTCTGGTGACCGCAGAGGGCTAAAATATTTCGCAAAGGTCCTATTTCAATACTTACTTTAAAACAAAGATTGTGCAAAGCTACAGATTCCCGCGTTTAAGTTCATCCACGGCACGGTTTGCCGCCCGCGCCGTCAGCGCCATGTAGGTCAGCGAGGGGTTTTGGCAGGCGCTCGACGCCATGCAGGCGCCGTCGGTGACGAAAACGTTTTTCACCGCCCACATTTGGTTCCAGCCGTTGAGCGCCGAAGTCTTTGGGTCTTTGCCCATGCGGCAAGTGCCCATTTCGTGGATGCAATGGCCGGGCGGGTTGGTGGCCAGGTCGTCGAAGGGGTGGATTTCCTTGGAGCCGGAGGCTTCGAGGATTTCCGAAGCGGCCTGCATGATGTCCTGTCGCATGGCGATTTCATTGTCCCGGAATTCGCAGTCCACTTTGAGCACCGGCAGCCCGTACTGGTCCGTCTTTGCAGTGTCCAACGACACTTTGTTGTCGAAATGGGGCAGGCACTCGCCCCAACCGCCGAGCCACATCCCCCAGTGGCCGGGTTCCATCATCTCCTTTTTCAGACTTTCGCCAAAGCCGGGCTGCCCCAAATTCCGGTCCCAACCACCCCTGCCCGCACCGCCCTGGAAGCCGTAGCCGCGCACGAAATCTTTCTCTTGCTCCCTGCCCGGCAGGTTGCGGAAGCGGGGGACGTAGATGCCGTTTGCCCGCCGCCCGGAGTAGTATTGGTCGTTGAAACCATCATAGACCCCTGTTGCTCCGACGCCGTAGTGGTGGTCCATCAGGTAGTGTCCGATGACGCCGCTGTCGTTGCCGAGGCCGTCGGGGAATCGGCTGCTTTTTGAATTGAGCAAAATGAAAGCCGTGCCCAGCGTGCTGGCATTGAGGAAGACGATTTTGGCAAAAAACTCTTCGGTCTGTTTGGTTTTGCGGTTAATGATGCGCACGCCACTGGCCCGCTGTTTTTCATTATCAAAAATGACCTCGCTGACGTTGGCATCGGTGCGGATGGTGAGCTTGCCCGTGTTGCGGGCAGCGGGCAGCGTGGCCGAGAGGCTGCTGAAATAGGCCCCGTAAGGGCAGCCCCAGTGGCAGCGGTTGCGGAACTGGCACTTGCCCCGGCCGAGCTTTGTCTGCACTTCGGTGGGTTGGGTGAGGTTGGCCACCCGGCCGATAATCATGCGGCGGGCGTCCCAGTTTTTTTTCATGGCGCCTGCAATGTGCGTCTCCACGCAATTCATCTCCATCGGCGGAAGGAACTTGCCGTCGGGCAATTGGGGCAGCCCTTCCGGCGAGCCGCTGATGCCGGCGAAGGTTTCCACGTAGTCGTACCAGGGGGCCAGGTCTTTGTAGCGGATGGGCCAGTCGGTGCCGTGGCCGTCGCGGGCATTGCTTTCAAAATCCATCTCGCTCCAGCGGTAGCTTTGGCGGCCCCACATGAGCGAGCGCCCGCCGAGGTGGTCGCCGCGCAGCCAGTTGAAAGGCTTGCCCTGGATGTAGGGATTTTCCTTGTCGTTTATCCAGAAGTCTGCATTGTCGGGCTGGAAGGCGTAGCACTGGCTTTGGATTTCATGGCTGGCCTTCAACTCTTCGGTGATGCGCCCCCGGTACTTCAAATCCCAGGGGTTGTTGAGCGCCCCCTTGTAGTCTTTGACGTGTTCGAGGTTGCGCCCCCGTTCGAGGAGGAGGACGTCGAGGCCTTTTTCGGTGAGTTCTTTGGCGGCCCAGCCGCCGGAGATGCCGCTGCCGGCGACGATGGCGTCGTAGGTGCGCGCTTGTTGGGCTTTACCGTTGATGTTGGACATGGTGAGGAGGGTTGGTTTGCGCGTCCGAGACGGCATTTTGTGAAAAGTTGGATACAGTTGATTTCGAGGGCAATCTTCAAAAGCCGACGGCATCGCCCGTGTCTTCGATGCAATTCATGCTACTGCTTCTTTTGTCGCCTTGCGCTGCTCCCATTTCTCCGCGATGAAAGCAACCGCTTCGACGATGTTTTGGGCGGGCAGAAAATCCGGCAGCGGGGCGAGCAGGGCGATGACGGCTTGCTTTAAGGGCAGGTCAGGATGGCGCTCGGACAGGTGTTTCACTTCCTGTTCGAGCATCTCCCGCTGCGCCCGGCGGGCTGCTTTTAGATTTTCAATAAAAGCGGAAATTTCAGCTGCGTCTTCATCCGTCAGCCGAGTGGGTACAGTCGTGAAATCCACTCCTTCCGGTTCTCTGATAATATCCATGATGATTCTATTTTGAGAAATAGGTTTGAATAAGTCGCTGCGCTTGAAACTCGTCAATAACCATCCTGTTGGAATTGCCAATGGACTTCGCTCCGAGTGTCTCGCGATAATGGGCTGTCAACTCTGTTTTCGATTCAAAAGAAACAAATCCTCCGAAACCTTTTTCATTTGATTTCAAGCAGGCAAAAGCAAACAAGTTGCCTGCCGCTCCTTCATGTTCTTTCTCCCGTCCCCTGTTGAACGGGGCGCTTTCCACCAAATAAACGTGATAAAAATCCTGCCGCTCTTCCAGGCTCATTAATCCTTGAATGATGCCCGGCTCTTCCACCGTGACAAGTTTAAAGACTGCATACCGGGCGGCTTCCCTTGCCCAATCGAAAAGCCAGCCGCCGGAAAGCCCTCTCGCTTCAGCCAGGCTTGCCGGAAGCACCAGCGTTTCCAGCTTTCTTCCGCTTTTTCGATGGATTATCGAATTGCTCGAAGTTGGTTCCTCGTAAAAATGAGGCAAGTCTCTCATGGCGAAGAATGTTCATTTTTTGTTTTTAAAAACATCAGCAAGATAGCAAATTTTTGACTTCCAGCACCCTCCCCATCACGCACGCCCCATCTCGTCCAGCAGCCGCAGCAGGCGGTATCGCAGACTGTTTTCCCCGACGCTTAAATCCTCCCGTCCGGTTGCGCCCATGATAAATTCATCTGACAAGCGCCTCTCCTCCGACAATAGCATCAGCACCCGCCGGTCATCCGGCGCTCGTTTTCGAAGTAAATCCAGCGCCTCCCGCTCGCGGTTGTCCGACACCAGCGCCCGCGCCTCGTCGCAAAGTTTTTTCAAGGGGGTGGGGATGCCCGTGTGGTACAGCACGGCACGGATGTCCACCATTTTGCGGCTTTTCTGGCAGCGCTCCTGCGACTCGCCGTCGCCCAGCAGGTCGCACAGGTATTTGAAATCGAAGAAAAACGGCTGCCGGGCGCATGCCTCGCAGCAGCAAGGCACCAACTTTTGCACCCGCAGGTTGGCGTAGCGGGCGCTCTCATGCACCTCGTCCAACTCCTCCACGATGCGGTTGAGCAACTCCGTTCGCTTCTCGCCCGCCACAAGGATTTCAATGCGGCTCGCCTCCGGGCGGTCGCCCTCGAACGCCTCCCGCACCAGCGCCCTCGCTCCCGCCCCCTTGCCCCCTAAAGGGGAAATCACAAACACCACCGCCTCTTTCCACACTTGCTGCGCCCCGCCGGGAAGCGTCTCAATCTTCTCGTGCAGGCGGCAGGTCAGGCGGGTGAGCAGGCCCTGCGGCATAAAGGCGTAGTCGTAAACGACCACCGAGGCTTCCGCCTGCTCCCGCTCCGGCCAGGGGTAGGCGCTGCCCACCGAGGGCCGGCGCTGCGGCACCACGAAGCGCCCCTCTTCCTTCATCCGGTAGCATAGGTGAAAATTTAGCAGCAGCCGGATGAGCTTGTCGTGCATCCCCCGGTATTCCCCGCCCGACCATATCTCCCTCGCCTGCATCGCCGTGAACTCGCCCTGCCCTTTTATCACCACCGGATGGTGCAGCAGGGCGTACAGCGCTTCCATCACCCACTGCGGGCGCAGGAACACGTAGTCGCACAGCATGTCGTCGCCGGGGAAGTGGAGGCAGTTGCCGAGGTGGGTGAAGAGAGCAGCGTAGTCCTTCATGGTGAGCGGGTTGGTGACGCCCGCCTCCCGGCACAGGCGCTCGAACTCCTCCCAGCGCACGTACTGCCTCTTTTCATTGCCGGAGGCAACCCGCGCCAGCGCCTCCCGCACGTCCACCCAGGATTTGGGCTGCTTCGTGCCGACGTGCGGCAACTGCCGGGCGTGCAGCAGGATGGCGTCGCGCAAGGCGACGAAAGCCTTCCGGTGGTCGCCGTCCGCCTTCGACAAGTCGAGCCGGTGAAACGGGTTGACCACGTTGCCGAAGCGCTCCCGGATGCCTGCCTCGTTGGAGATGGGGTCGAAGTGCCCCAGCCGCTCGTTTTGCACCACCAGCACTTTCGAGTCGCCGCCCAGCAGTTCGATGATGTTGAGCCAGTAGGAGAAGTTGCGGTCTTCCTTCGCCTCGTTGCTCAGCAGCACGTACAGCGAGTTTTTGGTGAGGAAAAACTGGTGGGCGTAGTACTGCACACTCTGTCCGCCGAAGTCCCACAGGTGCAGTTGAAAATCCCGCTCGCAGGGCAGCGTCACAATGTCCACGCCCAGCGTGGTGGCATCCTCGGCGGGCATGGGCGCATGCACGTTCTCCAGCTTCACCCGCAGCGAGGTCTTCCCGCTGCGACCGTTGCCGACGAGGAGCACTTTGGCTTCGTTCAGGATGATGCTGCCTTTGTCCAGTTCTGACAAATAGCGGAGAAGGGCTTTGCCTCCTTTCTCCGCTGCCGCCGCTTGAGCCGGGGGAAGCGAGGGGCAGTCTTCACACTCTACATTTAGCCCCTTTTACAACGCCGCCATCAACGGCGTCAAGTCGCTCACCTGCATTTGGTGAACCCGCAGGTATTTCAAATTCACCAGACCGCTCAACGGCGTCAAGTCGCTCACCTGCGTTTGGTGAACCCGCAGGTATTTCAAATTCACCAGACCGCTCAACGGCATCAAGTCGCTCACCTGCGTTTCGGAATTATCCAGCACTTGTAACTTCACCAGCCCGCTCAACGGTGTCAGGTCGCTCACCTGCGTTTGGTAAACATCCAACCTTTCCAAATTCACCAGCCCGCTCAGCGGCGTCAAGTCGCTCACCTGCGTTTGGTAAACATCCAGCCTTTCCAAATTCACCAGCCCGCTCAGCGGCGTCAAGTCGCTCACCTGCGTTTCGGAAACCCCAAGCGATTGCAACTTGGCCAACCCGCTCAACGGCGTCAAGTCGCTCACTTGCGTTTCGTAAACACTAAGCGTTTGCAAATTCACCAGCCCGCTCAACGGCGCCAAGTCGCTGACCTGCGTATGGTGAACTCCCAACTTTAGCAAATTCACCAGCCCGCTCAAGGGCCTCAAGTCGCTGAGTTTCCACTTTTTTTCATCGCGACCCGCGATGCCGAGACTTTTCAGGTTGGTCAGCTTGCCGAAGGCGGCGGGCAGGTTTCGTAGTGTGTTGGATTTGCCCTTGTTGGCTGAGTTGTTCCATTCCCAGTCTTGGTCTTTTTCGTTCCAGTGGTAATAGTCGCTGCCGAGGTTGAGTACCTCCAGCCAGTCCATGTCGAGCACCTCCGGGGGCAGTTCGGTCAGCCCGCAGTTTCCGAGGTCGAGGGAGGTGAGGCGCTGCGCTTTTGCTTCTGCGATGAGTTTCAGGGCGTCTGCCATTTTGAATCAGGATTTGCAGGATGAATAAGCCTGCCTGCTTGCCCTCCGGGAGGCGGGTCGGCAGACAAGGATGTTTGGGTTGCTGGAAAGATAGGTTTTTTAAAAAAATGGCAGCCTTTATGGCGGGGCCTTTTTTTCTCCCCTGCGAAAATTGGAAGCCCACCATATTTTATTTAGCTTCGTGAAAAAATATGCAACACATGGAACCAGTCCTTGAAAAGGAAAAGGTGTACAGCTTTGAGGAATATCTCGACCTGGAAGAAAAGTCGGAGGTGAAGCATGAATTTCACAATGGAAAACTCATACCCATGGCAGGAGGGACATTCAACCACAACACCATTTCTGTTAATTTCGGGGCGGCATTGTTCAATTGCTTCAGCAAAGGCGGCAAAGACTATTCTGCCGCAAGCAGCGACCAAAAAGTGTACGTTCCGGCTATCAACAAGGGGGTTTACCCTGACGTGACCGTTTGCAGCGGGGAACCTGAATTTTACCCTGGCAAAAAAACGGTCATCACCAACCCGCTGCTCATCGTCGAAGTCCTCTCCGAGGAAACCGAACACTACGACCGCACGGACAAGTTCGACAACTACTGCTCCATCCCATCCTTTCGGGAGTACGTCCTTGTGGCGCAAGACAAACCCTTCGTCGAAGTCTTCTACCTTCACGACCCGGAAACAGGGTTGTGGAAAATTTCGAGAGCCTCCGGCCTTGACGCTTCCATCACGTTGCGCTCGGTGGACTGTGTGCTGTCTTTGAGGGACATTTTCCGGATGATTAAGAATTTGGCAGCTTAAACTCCACACTGCAACACCTCACCCCGCCCTCCGCTTTGATCACCTCAGTATTGTTCACGAGAAAGGCTCGATGCCCGCCTCTCCCAGGCGCAGCGCTTTGGCCTGTCGGATAGCCTGTCCCGATTTTTCGGGAAGAGAGGCGGCGAGGTCAAACATAGTGAAGTTGCCGGAATCAGGCGGGTTACAGATTTGGCAACTTTTCAAAAGTTCCAAACTTAAAGCCGAAGCAATCCTGCCACTGACAAATCCTCGTCCAAATCTTCCCAATGGATACCTTGCCCGTTGCCGATGAACCGCCAATTGTTGCGCGCTTGCTCGGAGGCATCTCTCAAGCGGGGGAACCAGTCAATCGGGACGCCGATTTCCCTGCCATCCGTCAAGCGGACATACAGTTTGCTATCCTCGAACCAAACCTTTGAGGCAAAGGCGTTTTCTGTTTTTTTAAGCAAAGTATTCATGCCAGGCATTGATTAATGTTTGCTGATTTTCCACCACCAACCGGCGGACCCTGCTGATTTCTTTGGCAGAAAATCCATAAGAATTTACAAGACAGGGTCGAGCCAAAATTTAGCAAGACTGTCACTCTTTTCAACGTGAATATGGGGCGGCTCGTTTCCTTCGTTGCTGTAAAAGAAAAAGCGATAGCCTCCGATTTTGAGTACAGTTGGCATAGTGTCCTGTTTTCAAAGTTGACTTTCATTTCAATTCACCACATCTCTCCCCGGTAAATAACACCATTCTCCCAAGCTTCGCAAAAAATCTTTTCACCGGCCAAAAAACCTGGCCGAACCAGCCCTTGGAAAAGGCAAGCTGTATAGCTTCGAGGAATAACAGGCTTTGGAGGAAAAGTGATGCACGAACATTACCCGATTGAAAAAGCGCCAAGCGTTTTGCGATAATGAGCAATTAATTCTGATTTTGCTTCAAAACCGGCAACTCCGCCATACCCTTTCTCCTTTTGCTGAATTTGCCTTCACAGATGGTGCCGGTGCTGTGCATAGATTTGGCAAGTTTTCAAAATTTGTCACCTTCCAAGTCCTTCAATCAGTGTTTCCCCTTCCCCATTCCTCCAACAGGTTTTCGTACTTCTGAGGATTAAGCTCGTAGTCGGCTTTGACTTTTGCCCAAATCCAAAGATGGAGGTCAATAGGTTCGATGTTGTCCCGCTCGCAAACGGCATCGAGCAACTCAAGCCCGTTTTCAGTGAAGACATGATGCAGCCAATAAAACGGTTCGGGAATAGTTAGCGCCAGGTCTTCCAGCTTCCAACGCAATTCATCCAACTTCGAAATGCCTTTTTTTTCGAGATTTTCCACAAAATCTTCGGCTGGAAGTTGGCCAAAAATCCTGAAATATTCAGAGCGGGCTTCAAGGGCTTCTTTTTCTTCCTGCGCAACCATGCGCTCGTAATCCTCTGCCCAGGCCAGGCGTTTATGAAATTCCTCCTTCAAAAAATTAATCCTTTCTTCCGGGGTGGTTTTACTTTTCATTTGTTGATTTTTTTAGTGAAACAAAGCTACTAAAATATCACGCTGCAACACGTCACCCCACCCTCGGCTTTTATCACCTCTGAGTTATCCACTAATAAAAGTTCGATGCCCGCTTCCGCCAGCCGGAGTGCGGTGTGCGGAAAATCTGCCGGGAAAATCACCGTTTCGCCCGTGAGCAGGGCGTTGGCGGCGCCCGGCTCCTCCGGGTGGGTTTCGATGAAGTCGAAATCTTCGAAAATGTCCGGGTTCACCCAATCGGGGTTGAGGAGCAGGATGTCCGGTCCGGCTTGTGTCACCGCCGATTTCAGATGCAGGCAGCCGGTCAGTGGCACACCCGTCACGGTATAGCCATGCGGCGTCAGGATGGCTTGTATCTGTTTGAGGGCGGCAGAATTGCTGCGGCCGGAAAGGCCCACCCAGATGCGCCGGCCCACCCGCAGCACATCGCCCCCATCGAGCAGGCCCGGCGATTCTATAAAATGCAAAGTGCGGTAATCCTCCAGCACTTCGGCCATTGAAATGGTCTCGTCGCGGCGGCGCTCCGAACCGGGCCGTGTGATGATGGCCAGCTCGTCCACGACGAAGGCACAATCCTCCACAAAAACGCTGTCGGGATAGAAGGGTAACTCTGGTGCTCTGACGATTTCGCAACCCAGCTTGCGCAAGGCGTCTTCGTATTCTTCGTGCTGCTTTTCAGCCAGCGCTATATTGATGAGTTGCCGCTCGAGGTGCGTCAATTCGCACGCATACATGCGGGGGCTGACGGGGCGGGTAATGGCGATGGGCATAGTCTTATTTTAAATGAAAAAGATGCCGAAAGTTCGCAACTTCCGGTACATCGTCCAAATCATAAAGAAATGGCGAAATCTTTAAAACAAGGAAGGTGGCTGCTCCCAAACAATCTCTAAAGTGCCACCTGCTACCTATCACCTCCTTAGAGCTTGTTTGGGATTTAGCTTCCGGTGAAAAAACGCCTCTTTTTTGATGATACATCGTTGAAAAAATAGTCACTTAGGAGCGAGTGAATAATAAGGTGTCACTTTCGGTGAGCTTATTTTTTTCTGATGACAAGGCGGTAAAACAGGCGCATAGTGGGGCTACGCAACTGTTTTGCCAACGAAGCCATCGGGAAAAAGACGCCGCCCAAAGTGACAGGTTATTATTCACTCGTTTCTTAGCTAAGGCTGTGCTCCCATTTTTCCGCTTTGTCTCATCAAAAAAACTGACGCTTTTCTCTCGAAACCCAAATCCCCAACACGCTCTTACCCGGTCAAATGGCAATCGCAGGAAAATAACACAACACTACCTGAGCCGAAGCTTTGTGGCGGGAAACTGATAGGGGTGAGTGACTGCGAGTCACCCGGTCAGTCTTCCCTTCCGCTCCGCTCCCCCATCAATAATGCTTATCAATAATCAGCGGCAGCGCCCTTGCCCGCCGGCCTTCTACCTGAACCCAAAGCACGTAAAATCCATCAGGCACCTCCCACAGTTCGAGGTGGAAGGGAGTGACAGGTGCCTCGTCAAGGTCATTTTTTACCACTTCCCGGCCATTCCGGTCCACGAGTATCAGTGTGACAGGTGAGCCGGCGAAGGCGCGCAGGTTCACGTCCACGTACTGCCCGGCGGGATTAGGGAAGAGGAGAATGTCGTCCAGCGTTTCTTCGAATTCCAACATCACGACGTTAGAGAAGCCGGCGTGGCCGCTGTTCAACAGTTGCTTCACGCGATAAAAATTCCACCCCGGCAGCGGGCGTTCGTCCAACTCGCGGTAGGTGGTGAATGCATCGTCGAAGGATTCATTGGCGCGTTCGCGCAAAGTTTCCCAGCGGAAGCCATCCGCCGAACGCTCCACCGTGTAGCCGAAGGTCTTGTAGCCCGTATTCGACACCCAGCGCAGTTTGGTTACCATGCCGTTTCGCGCGGCGAGCAAACTGAACACTTCGCTGTTTGTACCACCCGCTGGATTCACTGGTGGCAACAGGGTCACGAGCGCCTCGTCATCCTCGGCAGGTGTACCCGATGTGTTATTGCCGGGGCTGCTGTCCACATCCGCCGGGTTGGCATTGGCCACCTGCACGAAGTAGGGTAGCGGGGTGGAATTTTGCAAAACAAACAGGGTTATGCCGAGCGTGGCCGTAGCACCGGGAGGGAGCGTGCCCACATGCCATTTTTCAAAAAACAAATCGTAAGTGCCTCCGGCAATGACGTGAGAAGTGTACGCCAACCCCGCGGGAACGGGAACGTCTAAGGTGACGCCGGTGGCCGCTTCGGTACCCGCATTGGTCACACTCAAAGAGAAGGTCATGTTTTTCCAAATCAACAGCGTGGGGCTGCTCGCCGTAAGTGTCACTTCCAAGTCTGGCCCTCCCCCGCCCGGCGCGATGACAGCGAAAGACCGCAGCACATCGGGTGCGGGGTTGTACTGAGCGCCGCCCGCCTGGCTGGCTTTGATGGTCACTGTGCCAGGGGTGCCGCCGAGGGTCACCGTGTTGCCGCCCATGGTAGCCGGGCCGCTGACGAGGGTAAAACTCACCGGCAGCCCGCTCGTTGCGGTAGCTGAAATTGCGAACGGCGCATCGGTAGTCAGTTTATTCGCAATGGCGGGAAAATCTATCGTTTGGCTGGCCAGCCCTGGTGCTGTCACGGCAAAGCTGCGCTCCACGACAGGAGCTGGATTCCAGTTGGCATTGCCGGGTTGTTCGGCGCGTACTGTCACCAAGCCCAAGGTGCCATCGAGGGTAATAATGCCTCCTGAAATGGTGGCCGGGCCACTGACAATGCTCAGGCTCACCGGCAGCCCACTTGACGCCGTGGCTGTAACGGTGAACGGCAGCGCACTCGATTCTTTGCCGGGTATCGCCGGGAAAGTGATGGTCTGATTCTGTGGGCCACTGCCGGGCAGCATCGCCGTAAATGCCGCCTCGTCGTCCTCGGCCGCCGTGCAACAAGTACCATTATCTGGCGTGCTGTCAAAGTCGGCCTCGTTGCAACTGCTCACCTGCGCATAGCCTGTGAGCGGGCTGTTTTGCAGCACAAACCAATTGACCGTGATGGTCTCGGTGGCGCCTGCGGCAATGGTGCCCACCGTCCAAATGAGATTTCCCGAAGCGGAATAGGTTCCTTTTGAAACGGTGTATTCATTGCCACCCACAAAAACGACCCCTGTGGGTTTTGGGAACTTGACCTTCACGCCGGTAGCCGCCGCCGTGCCCACGTTGGTGAGCGTCGCCGTGAACCCGATGCCGCCCCATTGGGTGACGGTGGTGGGATTGGCGCTCATGCTCAGCTCCAAATCTACGCCTGAACTGCCGCCGGGTTGCGTCACGTAAAAAGTGCGGTCCACAGCGGGTGCAGGATTGTACTGTGCATCGCCAGGCTGGCTCGCCCGAATAACAACAACTCCAGTTTGCCCGCTCAGTGTAACGTTGTTGCCAGCGAGGGTCGCCGGACCAGAAAGCACAGCTAGGGTCACCAGCAGGCCGCTCGTTGCAGTAGCTGAAATCGCAAATGGCCCATCGGTGGTCAGTTTATTTGGAATGACCGGGAAGTTTATCGTCTGGTTTGCCAGCCCCGGCGCTGTCACCTGAAAGCTGCGCTCCACGGCGGGGGCGGGGTTCCAATTTGCATTGCCCGTTTGTTCGGCGCGTACCACGACGGTGCCCAAAGTGCCGCTGAGGGTGAGCGAATTTCCTGAAATGGTAGCTGGCCCGCTCACGATGCTCAAGCTCACCGGCAGCCCACTTGACGCCGTGGCCGAAATTACAAACGGTGGCGCGTTTGATTCTTTGTCCGGTATGGCTGGGAAAGTGATGGTCTGGTTTTGCGGCCCTGCTCCCGGCTCGGTGACGGTGAGTGCCGCCTCGTCGTCTTCCACGGTGGTGCAACAGGTTCCGTTGTTTGGCGCGCTATCCACGTCCGGCTGGTTGGCGGCGGTAACCTGCGCCCATGCTGTGAG
>SCUG01000035.1 GCA_004297645.1 Saprospiraceae bacterium
CGGCGTGGCCACAGGGTTGTGAATGCCGGGGTCGCTCAGACCGGCGGCAGGCTCCCAATGATAAGTATAGCCGGGGTCGTAGGTGGCGGTTAGCTGCACCGATTCGCCTTCCAGCAAAGTATCTACTTCGGGCGTAACCGTGGCAAAAGGAGATACGATGACCGTCACCTCTTTTTCCACCACACAAAACTCGCCGCTGTCGGTGATGACCACCGAGTAAGTAATGGTGGAGTCAGGCGTGGCCGTCGGGTTCGGGCTATTGGGGTTGTCGAGGCCATCCGAAGGCTGCCACAAATAGGTGGCCCCCGGAAATGAGCCATCCGGATTTAGTTGCACACCTGCGCCGTTGGCGCAAATGCTTATTGAGTCTTCAAAAATGGGGTCTTCAATGAAATGAACCGGGAAGGTTTCCTCCAACGTTTGGGAGCATCCATTCGTAGAAGTGACCGTAAGGGTGAGGGTGGCTGTGCCCTGTTGCGTCAGCACAAATGCCGGATCTGGTTCGGCAGAGTGCAGTGTGTCGCTGGCATTAACCAGCAGCCATTCCCACGATGCCACCATGGCAGCCGTGTCGAGCGAAGAATCGGTGACTTGAACGGTGAGGCTGTCGGCGCAATCAACCTGGTCCACCTCGAAATTGGCAAATAGAGAGTTTGGGAAAATATGGATGTCCTGCAAAAATGTATCCGTGCAGGGTACCCCCGGCTCGGCCACCAGCATGATGGTGTATATGCCTGTGTCGGGGTAAGTATAAACCGGATATTCGAGGGTAGAGGTGGCGGACAAATTGCCGGGATAATCGAAATACCAGAGGTAATTGCTCGCATTTACACTTTGATTGTTAAACGCCACGGTGTAGGTGTCGCACAACTTTTCCGGGGCGAAAAACGAGGCGGTGATGTTGCCGCAATCGCCCACATTCACCTGGTAATCGCGGCGGCTGACAGAGATGAGCTGCCCGTTGCGATACTCTTTGATGCAAATGCCGATGACGAACTGGCCGATGATGATGGGGGTTCCTGTGAGCAATCCCGTTTGGGGATTTATGGTCATGGCCACGCCGCCTGCTCCGCCATTGAGCATATCGCTGGCATCGTAAGTGCCGAACCAGGGTACCGTGTCAAAGGGCGGATTGTTGGGTGGTTGGGGCATCGGCTCGAAGGGGTCGGCCCCCATCAGCGGATTGCAAAGAGAGTACACGAGCGAATCCCCGTCGGCATCGCTCGCCGACTGGTCTATCTGGAACGGCTGATTTACGCATAGGTAAAGCGGCGGCCAGTTGTTGAATTTGGGGCTGCTGTTGCACGCCAGCAATGCCTCTTCCGTCAGGTTGATGCTGTACGTGGCCCCCACATCTAAAGGCTCCACGATGTTCACGATGGTTTGGTTGCGGCAGCAGCGCTGGTAAACGAGCTGGTAGCCGCCCGGCTGAAATGGCAGCAGTGCAGTGGTGGTGTAGGTGGTGGTGTGGACGCAGACATCGGGCGGTACCACGAAACACTCGCTGCCCAAATCGGGGTCGAGGGTGTCGTTGAGCATGGGGTCGAGGGGCACCAGAATCTGGAACATGTAGTTGTTGTCAGCATCGAAAACGCCGATGGAGGCCGGGTCGTCGAACCAAGCCCCTGGGCTGCCGTAAAAGCAGTCGCGGAAAATGGTGAGCGTGATTTGGTAATGATTGTTGCCGAGGCATGTGTAGGTCATTTCCCCGCCCACGATGTGGGTGGCACGGGCCTGCGGCGCCAGCAATGCCAGCGCTGTGGCAGCCAGAACGGTGTATCGGAAGGCTTGTTTCATGTCAGGAGTTTGGATGTGCACCCGGTGTTATTTTTTGCCGCAGATGCGGCGAAATCCGGGTGAGCCTAAAAGTCAGCAATTGTTCGATTTTGGCAAAATTTATCCCGTAAGGTTATCAAAAATATTGCTAAAACAGAAGCCATCTGGCATTTTGAAATGCGCTGCAAAAATAGTTCTTTTACAACCGGCTAATGCCGGAATCCACAAGCGGCGGCACCTGCCGGTTCAGCCCAAATGACATGAAGATTTTCAACGTTGAGCAAATCAGGGAATTAGACAAATTCACCATCGAAAACGAGCCGGTTCCTTCCATCGAATTGATGGAGCGGGCCTCCCGCACTTTTGTAAAATGGTTTATGAAAATAGTGCCTCCGTCAAAAGGGCGCATCCACATTTTTTGCGGGCCTGGCAACAACGGGGGCGATGGCCTGGCCATTGCAAGAATGCTGAGTTGGGAATTTTACGAAGTGACGGCTTACGTGCTGCACATCGGCCAGCATTTTAGCGAGGATTTTATCAACAACCTGCGCAATCTAAAAAAACACCGCAGCCAGATTACCGGCATAAAGGAGGGAGACCCGCTGCCCCAACTGCCCGCCGGCGATGTGGTGATAGACGCCATCTTCGGCTCCGGACTCAGCCGGCCGCCCGAAGGCTATTGGGCGCGGCTGATTACCCACCTAAATTCACAACCCGTCCTGCGAATTTCGGTAGATGCCCCTTCTGGTTTTTTTGCTGATAAACCAACCACCGGCGTGAGCATACATGCCGGTAATACCTTCAGCTTTGAGATGCCCAAGCTCGGCTTCCTGTTTTCCGAAAACTGCGACAGGGTGGGAGATTGGGATTTCGGGAGCATCGGGCTGCACCCCGATTTTATCAAAAGAGAGAAAACGCCCTGGCACCTGCTCGACTTCGGCGAGGTGGCACCGCTGCTGCGCCGCCGCCGGAAATTCGACCACAAAGGCACCTTCGGTCACGCCCTGCTCGTCGCCGGGGGATATGGCAAAGCCGGCGCGGCCGTACTCGCCGCCAAAGCCTGCCTGCGCAGCGGTGCCGGACTCATCACGGTGCATGCACCGAAATGCGCTTACGAAATTTTGCAGATTTCCTTCCCGGAGGCGATGGTCAACGTGGACGAACACGAGTATTCTATCAGCTCGATTCACGAGGATTTGAGCCGGTATTCTGCCATTGGCACTGGCTGCGGCATCGGTACAAACAAGCTGGCGATGTATGCCCTCGAAGATCTGTTGGAGAAAGCCAAAACCCCGATGGTGCTCGACGCCGATGCGCTGAACCTGCTGGCCAGCAAGCCCGCCTTGTTGAAAAAAATCCCGCAGAGTAGCATCCTTACCCCGCACCCGAAGGAATTCGAACGGCTATTCGGCAAAACGAGCGACAGCTTCGAGCGCAACCATCTGCAACGGGAAAAGGCCGCAGAACTGGGCATTTACCTATTCCTGAAAGGCGCTAATACCAGCGTGGCTTGCCCCAGCGGAGAATGCTATTTCAACTCAACCGGCAACCCCGGCATGGCTACCGGCGGCAGCGGTGATGTGCTCACCGGCATTTTGACAGGCCTGCTGGCGCAGGGCTATTCGAGCCACGACGCCAGCCTGCTCGGTGTTTTCCTGCATGGTCTTGCAGGCGATTTGGCGGCCGAAGAATTGCAACACGAAGCCCTGCTCGCCAGCGACATCATCCGTTATCTCGGCAAGGCTTTCAAAAAACTCAGGGGCTATGAAAGTTGAGCTTTGGATGACGGGCAAAACTTCGTTCGCTTATTTGCAAGAAGGCATGGCGTTGTACGGAAAGCGGTTGCAACACTACCTCCCATTTCAAGTGGCCGTACTGCCCGAGGTGAAGAATGCAAAAAACCTGAGTCCTGAACAACTGAAGGAAAAAGAGGGCGAAGCTGTCCTTTCAAAATTGAAACAGACGGATTTCCTCTTGCTTCTGGACGAGCATGGCAAGCAATATTCGTCGGTAGAATTTGCCCGCTTTCTGGAGCATAAGCTCCAGCTCAGCCACAGTAGGTTAATAATTTTGGTGGGAGGTGCTTTCGGATTTTCCGAGGCGCTATTCACCCGTGCAAATGCGAAACTGTCGCTCTCGAAAATGACCTTCTCGCATCAGATGGTGCGGCTATTTGTTTTAGAACAGATTTACCGGGCCATGACTATTCTCAGAGGTGAACCATATCACAACGAGTAAGCAGCAGGTAAACCCCCGCAAACTCATAACTTATAACATTTCTCATGTCCATCACACTTGTCCTCATCATCGTCATTGGATTCATCTCTTATCAGGCGCTTAATGACCCCAGCAAAATGAATAAGCTGTTGCACAACCCCTATCAGGAGGCGAGAAACAAAGAGTATTACCGGTGGCTGACTTCCATGTTTGTCCACGCCAACCTGACGCACC
>SCUG01000384.1 GCA_004297645.1 Saprospiraceae bacterium
AAACGCATCCCGGCATTTTGCCGGGAAAAACCCTGCCGCTCGAAAAACTCTACCCTGATTTTTTGAATGGATACGCTGAAAGTTGCCTGTAAGCCCGGGAGCGTTCGAGTGTGGCGGCGGCCCCAATGCTGCGGCGTTTGGCTTCGATGTCACGGCGGCGGCAGATTAGAGTTTGGACGTGGGTTCCTTGAACACTTGCCGCAATCCTATCTAAAAATAGCCTCCCCCGGAAGGCTATCTCACAAGTAGCTTTTTGACAAGATTGACAGGATGAACACGCTCTGGCCAAGTGATAATCAAAAGTGGAAAATCCTGCTAATTCTGTGAATCCTGTCTATTTCAGACTTTTGATTCAGCATCAGGCGCACCTCACCTCACCGCCTGGGGCAGGGGGAGGCGCTGAAACCGTGGAAAAAGAAACAGCTCATGCGGCTGCCCGGATTTCAATCCCTTCTTTTCTCACAATGTCGAGCAGGGGCGACATGGTGTCTTCTAAAAACTGACGGCTGCCAACCATGAATGGTTCGATGCGAACATCCGCCTGCTTCGTCAGGCTCCAAGCTTTCCCCAACAGCCAGATGTTTCGCTGGTCGAACATGGGAGACACCAGCATGAGGTCTATGTCGCTGTCATCCCTGGCAATCCCTTTGGCATGGCTGCCAAAGAGAATCGCCTTTTCGATGTCTATGCCTTCCTGCTCAAGGATTTCCAAGTATTTTCTTACCGCTATTACAACTTCTCTTTTAGCCATGACAGCATGGTTTTAGTTTTTTCAAAAATGGCGTCCACCTCGCTTTGGCTTGGCTCCACAGGATAAAAAGCAGGATATCAGCCTTCAATTTGATAGACCATCAGGACGCCTAAAAACGCTTCGCCGGGCGGAGGAAGCAGCAGGTTGGTTTTGGTCAGCAGCAAGGTAAGGTTGTGCGTCCTGGGAGGATGCTCCGTAGTTTCTTTGACAATGTGGGCTTTGAGTATTTTTCGATGGCCAGGTGGCAGAAAAACAGCCCCGGCAAAACCCTTTTTTGGCCTACCAGCAACCCGGCTGTTGCCATGTCGTACTCTGCCATTTCCTGCCAATATTGAACTTGCCTGCCTACGTCCATGATGGTTCAATTTATAGCAAATGTAGAAACTTCTGATGTTCCTGGCAATCATTCGGCCTCCTGCTGCGCTTCGCCCGGAGTTCCGTCGCAGTCCTATCTAAAAATGGCGGGCACTCTGACAGTGATGAAAGAAGCTACAAAGCATTACGTATTGTCGCAGTCCTATCTAAAAATGGCGGGCACTCTGACACGTCGCCTGTCAACCCGGTGACCAAGTATTGTGTCGCAGTCCTATCTAAAAATGGCGGGCACTCTGACGCATCTTTGAAAAATCCATAGTCATTATGAAAAGTCGCAGTCCTATCTAAAAATGGCGGGCACTCTGACGAAACTTACCCCTTCTCAGCACACAATACAACTGTCGCAGTCCTATCTAAAAATGGCGGGCACTCTGACAGATTCTGTTCGTGGCTCTTGTCACATTGGTGTCGCAGTCCTATCTAAAAATGGCGGGCACTCTGACGCGAAGGAGCGACCAACAAACTTGAAAGATAAGAGTCGCAGTCCTATCTAAAAATGGCGGGCACTCTGACATGTTCGCAGTAAATACAGATACAAATACAGATGTCGCAGTCCTATCTAAAAATGGCGGGCACTCTGACAACCGATTTTTTTGGGTTGTAATCTTTTGGGTTGTCGCAGTCCTATCTAAAAATGGCGGGCACTCTGACTTGCATCTCAGAACCTGACCGCTGGTCAGCTCAATGTCGCAGTCCTATCTAAAAATGGCGGGCACTCTGACCCTTCCAATCACGTAAGTAATTCAAGGCCAGTCGGATAATGATGGAAGAGCTGTAAAGATTTTCCGGCATATTATGCAAATGGTCAAAAAAACAAAGTGTTGGGTGGGTCGATGAGTTCGTCATAATTGAACCTTGGTTCGCCGATGACGGTCATGCCCCGGAGGTCAGACGGGGGCAAATTTAAGATAATAACGCTATTTTCCGCAGGGGGATAGCGGGCTATTTCTGTGGTGAGCCAAAGTTGGAGTTTGGCGAGGCGAGGATTGTCTAACTCGCCGGCAAAGACGGACCATTGCAGGCGTTCGAGGCCGGCTTCGAGGAGCTTGGTGGCGATTTTGGTGCGGAGGGCGTCCTTTTCGATGTCGTAGCAAATTAACCAAGGCATGGAGTTATGAGTTATGAGTTATGAGTTGTGAGTTATGAGTATAGGGGGCGCTTCCGCAGCTCGTTGGCGAACTGCTGGGCATAGCGGTAGATGTGGTTTTTGTTGGACAGGCGGCGGCCATCGTACTGGGTGGTGGTTTCCATGAAATCGTTGAACAAGGGGATGATGAAGCGCTTGCCGGCTTTGTTGAGGAACACGCCGCCGTCCTTATTATCGAAGAAGGCCAGGGGAGCGATTTCATCCTGGAGGCAAGCCTCGATGAGCAGGCGGTCCACCCAGGGGCGGAAGGGTTCGATGAGGTCGAATGCGAGAGTAGGCTTGTCGTATTGGCCGGCATGGAGCACGCCGAGGTAGGGGTCGAGGCCGGCGGCGAAGAGGGCGCCTTCCACCACGGGGTAAAGCATGCCGTAGAGGTAGTTGAGCGTGGCGTTGAAAGGGTCGAGGGCGGGGCGGCGGCTGCGGGTGCCGGCGTGGAGGCCTGGGGGCAGGCAGGGAGCCACTGCCTGCCAATAGCAGCGGGCGATGCTGCCCTCGATACCCATCAGGGAGTTGCTGCACAGTGCCGGTGGCTGCCCGGTCAGCTCGCCGTAACCGGCAGCGAGGGTGTGCATATCGCCCATCGCCACGCCGAGGTCATCAGCCAGGCCGGGCCGCCGGTTTTTCAGCCAATGCAGCAGGGCCGCCTTGCCCTCCGTTTTTTCCATAAAAAGGCGCACCAACCAAGCCGTGGCATCCACGGAACCAACGAACAAAGCCTGCTGCCGCCGCAGTTCGGCCAGGCTGCTGAAATACGGACTCCACAGCCGCGCCTCCGCCTCGCCCATCCTGTTGAAAAACAAAATGGGAATCTGGTGGCGGGCGGCGAGCATCACTGCTTTAGAGCTGAGGGTGCACGCCGCCGTCACGGCAGCTTCCGCCTGCATGCAGCGCCCCAAACAAGCTCTAATGCAAGCGGTGCAAAAAGGAGAGGTTTGCCTTTGCACCGCTTACATTACTGGCTTTCAAATTCCAATGATGTCAATGAACGTGTTGCCCGCCTCAGGACGTCCTGACCGGGAATTGGCACCCGAACCCGTGACTGACGGCTTTACCCAGCGCTATGCCTTGGGGCAACAGCATGTTGGTGCAATAAGTGACATTGAGGGCAACCCTGGGCGTATCGTGATAGCGCATAAGGCAGGTGGCGTGCAGGTGCAACAGACGGAGGTCGAAACGTTCCGGCAATTGCCAACCGGCGCCTGTGCAGAAGTTCAACAGTTGCCCGGACAGTATTTTTTCTAATAAATCAACCCGTGCCCGAAGGTCAGGGCAGTCGAGCCATCGCTGGTAGTTTTCATCGTTGAATGGCAGCCAACGGTTGAGCTGGTACGCCATCATCTCTTTGGTCATTTGCAGGTAGTGGTCTTTCATGTCGAGACTCTGCAATTGCAGCATGAGGGGTTGGCCTTCCCATTCGATTTCCCAACTATTGGTGGCCAGCACTTTCTGAAATGCCGCCACACCTTCGTTCATGGCGAAGATGGCTGCCTTGCCTTTTATGGAACGGTACTGTATGAGCGGGTAACGAAAGAAGAATTTGCCGGTTGTCTGTTGTCCGTTGTTGGGTGCCGTCGGCACGCCGAATTCATCAGCATTGCCGGCGGCAACCAATGCTTCCGTCTCCACGGCTTTCAGTTGCTGGCGATTGTCGTGGTTGTGAAACAGGTCGTTTTCCAGCCCGGCCAATTCAACGAAAGCGCTCCGCCAAGCGGGGATTTCATTCCCTCTGACGAGGAGGTCGAAGGTAGCGGTGAGGAGGCGGATAAGGTGGGATTGTTGACCTTCGGGCAATTGTTTGTCCTGTTTTGTTTTTTCCATTTTCAAAGCATTTTCTGGTAGCGGATGGCACTCATCAGGTTGCCGTAAATTTGCGAGCGGAAATTGGCGGCAGAGGTGTTCGGATTGTCAACATCTCTTGGAATGTTGAGTTTGAAAGTGACCAAAACGGCTTTCTCAGGCATGGATTTTACAACTGCCTTCACGTCATCTTCTGTTAAAGTGCCACCTTCATTGTCCATGAAATAAACGTCAACATTGTCCTCCTTTTTCACCTTGGACACGTCCGTTAAAATCCTTTTGGTGAAGCCTAATTTTTTCAAATGCACCGCAGCAAACGTGGAATTGGCAGGCAGGATGGCGATACGGGTGCTCTCTCTCAATAGCGCTTCCTCCCCTTTCAGGTTTTCTTCGGCATATTCGAGCGCCGCTCTGTATGCGCTGAAAAACAAACCGATGATGCCGATTAACGTCACGGGAATCCCCCAAATGAAGACGTTGAAATCTTTGCGCAACTCTTGGTCGGTTTTGTGCAACTCGTTTCGCAACGCTTCAATCTTAACGTCATCGGTGGTCAGGCTGTCGATGTTGGTTTTGCCCAAGGTTGTTTCAATGGCAGTCAATCGAAGCTCGAAGCCTTGAAAATGTTGCCGGTGAAACCACCAGGCGCCAATCCAGGTCAGGAGGAAGGTCATCACAATCATCACAATCATCCAGAGCAAGTGTCTTTTTTTTATCATTTTTCAGAATTTATACGGCTGACACCTTCACCCACCCCAGCGGCATCCCATCGGAGGTTATCGTCCGGGTCATCGGGTAAATGTCGTCCTCGAAAAGCCGTTTTTCCCAAACCAATTTTCGCAGGCGTTTGAAAGCCTCCAGGCTTTCCTGTTCCTCCCCGCCATTGTACAACGCCAGGGCGAGGGAGTTGTCGTAAATGGTTTTGCCGAAGCCGAGGCGCAGGAATACTTCCCCACTTTCCGCCCGTGCTTGCAGAATATCGTAAAAATCCTTGAGCCGCTCAATGTCCTCCTCATTGTCCCGGTTGTTGGCCTCGCCTAACTCGTAACTTTCGTAGGCGAGTGAATCGAGTGTGAAATTGTTCAGGTTTTTGAGAATGGCTGAGGTCTCTTTGCTTTCGAGGTATGCCAGCGGCGGATGGCTGAGCGGCGGTTCAATCATCATGTCTAAGCGAAACTGCTGCCCGACGGGCAGGGCTTCCATCAGGATGGGGATGTCGCTGCCCGGCTGCGCCTGTGCCCGCATGGGCAGCAGGCGGATGCGCCGCAGGCAATGTGCTTCCCATGCGCTTGCAAAGCCTGAGTCGCTGATGCGGATGCGGCGGCTGTCCTGCCCGGCGTCGTCCCGCAGGGTTCCGAAGAGCTTGTCCTCGTTGAATAGCTCCCGCTCGATGCTCGTGATTTTTCGCTTCAAATCCTTCATCCTTTCCCTGGCGGAATAGTCGCCCCGCTGGTTTTTCAATTCCTGTATTTCATCTTCCATTTTCTCCCAATGGCGAAGGTTGCTGAAATATTGCTTCATCGCCTGCTCGCCCTCTTTCGATTTCACGAGCCAATCGTACAGCATGGCGGTGCGCATGGCGCCCTTCACGCTGCTGCCCGGCAGAAACGCCCGCCCCGCCGACTTGACGATGGGCTTCACTTCAATGCGCTGCTCATGCAGGATGCCATGGTTGGCGACGGAAAAACGGGTGATGGTTTCCAGGTTCATTTTCATCCTGCCGGTAATGAATTGCCGAAGATCGAACTTCGAGCGGTTGTTGTCAAACCCGGTCTGGATGTAGGTCACATACTCGTCAAGCAATTCTTTCTCAGCGACAGCCTGCTCCAATTTATCAGGATGGATGTAGTGCAGAGAAGCGCCGTTGGTGCTGACGACGTAATCGGAATAGGGCGAAAGCAGGCTGCCCTGGTCGCCGCCGATGCTGACGGGCGTGACGGTGGTGAGCTTCAAATGATGGATGTTGCCGATGGTTTTCATGCCGGTAGTGCGTTTTGATGAACGGGAAGGGAGAAGCCTTTGCCATTGCGGAGGTACGCTGTGTTTCCGTTGGCGACTGACACCAAGCGCCCGGCGACTTCTCCAGCCAGCAATGCTCCTTCCGACAACATCTTGACCCGCTTGAGCTTGCCGTCCTTTTCCGTCTGCCTGCCGCCACGGGTAACGAGTTCCCAGCTTTTCAACAGGTTCATTTCGCCCTCTGCCGGGTTGATGAGCGAAACGGAAGCAAGCGCCCCGTTGCCGCTCACGTTCATGGAAAAATCCTGGAAATCAACGCCTTCGAGCCTGCCGCAACCCACCGAGCGCTCGCCTCCGATGCCTGCGTCGGCTATCACGGCAAGCACGGTTTTTAATTTGGTCAATGCCGGTTCGGGCAAGCCGGGCGTGTCGAGCAGGAAGTAGTAGTGGATTTTTGGCGCTCCCGCCACTTTTGCGTTGGCGGCGAGCAACACGTTCGTTTGAAAATAGATGCTGTCCTCTTTCGAGGGCTTGTGGATGGAGACTTTGGGCAGGGAATGGGTTTGATAGACTTCCAATTTGCCGATTTTGGCGGCGTTCCATCCCGGCAGTTCGTCTTTGTGCAGCACAAATTCTTTTTGCAAAATGACGCAGTCGTCGTTCCACTCCGAAGGTTTCAGCCCCAATTCCCAAACTCTTTTTGAAACGAACTGCACCCTGCCCAGCCACTTGCGGTCTTCGTTGTCGACGGGTTTTTCCAGCACGTTGTAATGTGCTGGTTTGGGCAAAAACCAGACGTAGTCGTCCTGGCTTTTTTCAAAACAATGGAAGGCGGAAGAGATGCGGATTTTCCCTTCCCTGAAATATTGGACAAACGAATTGCTTTCTTTTGGAAAAATCTTGTCCACTGTCACGATGATGGCGGAAAACAAAGTGTCCGAGTGAATGACGACTTCGGTTTCGTCCAACGACGTGTCCACGTCGAGGGCGATTTTGCCGAAGTGGAATTGCGCCCTGGGCGGGCATTTAAGGATGACTGCCTGCATGGTCAAAGCTGTTTGAGGTTGTTCGCAAAAGTGGCTGCGTCGCCAGTCAAAGTGACCGTTTCATAGGCCCCGTTAGCGGTAACATTTTTCTGTTTCACTTCGACTCCGTCGAATTTCACCTTGCCGTAGCCCCTGCTGCCCTGCCCGCCGAGGTAGTCGTCCTGGAGCAGGCGCATAGCGGTTTCGAGCGCCCAGAAGTGTTTTTTCAAAACGGAAATGTTGCCGCTGCCGTTGGGTTCGGG
>SCUG01000385.1 GCA_004297645.1 Saprospiraceae bacterium
GCCCTGTTCTGGCGAGGGCCTTTTTCGCAAATCGCCGGAGGCAGCTACCGAATGGTCGGAGTCAAACGCAGCGCATTGCGAGGTGAGGCAGAAGAGAATTCTGGCCGAAGCCGTAAAATTAGTGAAACCCTGCGGCCTGCTGATTTACGCCACATGCACCTTCAACCCCAGAGAAAATGGCCGTCAAGTTTCAGCGCTCTTACAAAATGGTGCATTCGAATTTTGCCCGATCGAGACGGGCGAATCATGGGGTGTGGAGGTGCAGGAATACGGCTATCAGTTTTACCCCCACCGGGTACGGGGTGAAGGCTTCTTTATGGCCTGCCTGCGGAAAAGCGGAGGTGAATTGCCGCTGGAAAAGCGCAAGATTGCTCGTTTTGCCGAATGGCGCCGCCTGCCGGCAAAGGAGAAAATTATCCTCAGGCCATGGCTGTCAGAATTGGACAAGTTTGAAATCTTCGAAAAGGCAAATGGCGGCTTGGTGGCGCTGGAAGGTGGGCGAATGGAAGATTATCTGGACCTCGCAGCGGCGCTGAAAAGGAGGGCCTTCGGAATCCAGATTGGGAGGCTCAAGGGGAGAAATTTTGTGCCCTCTCATGCGTTGGCACTCAGTCAATGTGTGGCTGCTTCCTTTCCATCCGTAGAGCTGAGCAAAGAAGATGCGTTGTGCTTTTTGCGCAAGGAGGAATTGGTGCCGGAGAAGGCTCCGAAAGGCTGGTGCCTTGCCCGCTTCGAGGGACTCAACCTCGGTTGGATGAAAGTGTTGGACCGCCGCATCAACAATTATTTCCCGCCGGAATGGCGCATCAGGATGTGAGCAATTTTTTAAAATAAAAAAGACCACCCGTGCGGATGGTCTTGGAAAATGGTAAAGTCTTATTTGCTGTATAATAAGAGAAATTTGTTCTTACCTAAGCGAATTTGGCCATGTCCCGGACTAAGATTTTCCCGCGGTTGAAATATATCTGGTCGGACTTCCGCAAGTCATTCAAAACCAAGGTGACGGTTTGGCGGGAAGTACAGGTGATGTTGGCGATGTCCTGATGAGTGAGGGAGTGTTTGAGTAGCATTTCGAAACCAACTTTACGACCGCTGAGGTTCATGGCGTCTTTGATGAAATCAACGATGCGGGTGCGGGCATCTTTAAAAATGAGCGATTCCAGCTTTGTTTCTGCCCGTATCAGGCGATTGCCAAAGAGGGTCATCACCCGGTCGCACAATTGAAAATTGGTTCGCATCAGCCGTTTTAAATCTTCCACTTTTAAGACGTATAGGTGAACTTCCTCGCGCAGCGCCTGGGCAAAATCCTGGCGTTTGGTTTCTCCTATGATTCCCAATTCTCCAAAGAGTGCCAAAGGCTGAACGAGGGCCTTGATAATCTCTTTGCCGTCGTCGGAGTGGGTGCCGATTTTGATGGTGCCTTTTGCCAAAAAGAAGATATGGCCGGATGGTTCGTCGGGCAGGTAAATGTAACTGAACTTGGGCTTTATTTTATACTCAGCCATTTCCTCCAACCGGCGTTTTTCCTCGTCGTTCAGGGGGTCGAATAAAGGGAATTGGGTAATTGGTGTTAGCGAATTGGTAATAGCTGCGCTCATTTTTTAGTGTTTAGAGAAGTATGTACTAATTTGAATGATACAGTTTTACTGACACAAAATTTGGCGAGTCCCCCTATGAGGAGATTAAATTGTTGTAAAAAATTGGGAAAGCCAGCGTTAAGGAACGTGCGCAAAATAAGATGTGTGTTTTTTCGGCGGCAAAGCCGCCGAAAAAACACACATCTTATTTCGTACACGTTACTATACTTTTGAACGCCAGGTTTTGTCCATTTGACATTTGCTATTCAACTTTAGCCATCCGGGTAATCGGGATGCAGCCAGTACCAAATAGGCTTA
>SCUG01000386.1 GCA_004297645.1 Saprospiraceae bacterium
CTGTATAATCAAAACATCAGTGGGTCTTTCGGCCAATATCTTCTCAACCTGCTACAGTTGGTGAGGGCGGCTCAATATGCCCAAAAGATTTACGATAACAAGGCTTCTAAATTGCGACCCACCCAAGAGGATAAGGACTTTACGCCCAAGCTGTCCACAAACCCCCTGATAATCTCCATCCTCGAGCACAAGGGCTTGCAAACCATGCTCAAAATTCATAAAATTCAGGAGCGTATAAGTGAGGATAACTCTCGTATTCTTTACAATGACTTCGCCAAGACGGACACTTATAAGGACTACCTTGCCAAGCCGGATAACTCATTGACCGAACACCGGCAGGCGTTGTTGGAATTCTACAAGACCTGTTTGTCAAACGACACCTTCAACGATATTATGGAGGACAACTTCATCAGTTGGGTGGATGACAAGTCCCTGGTCGTGGGCGCCATAAAGAAGACCATCAAGTCGTTGCCTACCAGTGCAGATTTTTTCAGTGAGTTCCAACCAAGCGATGAAACCGTGAAGGAATTTGGCGAAGAGTTGCTGAAAGCGGTTTTTGAAAATGATGAGGAATGCCGCGAAATCATTGAGCCTACACTGAAAAACTGGGATGCCGACCGGGTAGCCATTATCGACATGATATTGTTGAAAATGGCCCTTTGCGAACTACTCATGTTCCCCACCATACCCACCAAAGTCACTTTGAACGAATTTGTCGAAATCTCCAAATTGTATAGCACACCCAAGAGCAAGGATTTTATAAATGGCATCCTCGACCGTCTCCTGAAAATGCTGGAAAAGGATGGGAAAATTGTCAAAACGGGCAGGGGCCTCATCGAAGAATAACCGCAGTTTTCCACGGCCCACTGTACCCAATTTGTAATGCTGAATTACAACGAGAACTCCCTGCCGGGTTTCTCCTTACTTTTACTCTAACTTCATTTGTATGAAAAAGAGCCTCATTATCCTCTTCGCTTGTTTCCTATTATTCATATCAGCAGCCCCCGGCCAAAACAGCGAATCGCCCAACGCTTTGGCATTCCGCTGGACCTACACCAACTACCAGCTTCCCGTTAGTCAAAAACTCAACGGCGGGGACTATAATTCAGGAGCCGAACTCACCTACATCCGGCATCTGAATCCGCATCTAAACCTGGCCATGCCGCTCAAATTGGGCAAAGCCCGGTTCCCCCTCAACCGAATTGGGGATACCCGGCCAGAGCAACTGACGGCCAGCCTCGACGCCTTGTTACAGTTGAAACTGTACGACCCTGAGAAGTTGCTCTATCCCTACTTGTTGGCTGGCGCAGGATTGATGACGGAGACTAAAAACGGCTGGAATACGAACGTGGAGTTTCCCGTGGGCTTGGGGTTGAACTTACGCCTCGCTCCACATTTGTACCTGAGCCTCGAAACTCAGTACCGTTTTGATTTAACGGAAAACCGCAACTCGTTGCAACATGCCGCCGGCATCTGGCTGGTTTTAGGTGGGTACCATCCCAAAGATAAAACGGCTGATTCCGACAAAGACGGCCTCCCTGATGCAGAAGACCAGTGCCCCGATGAGCCAGGCACCGCCGCGCTTTTCGGCTGCCCCGACCGGGATGGCGACGGCATCGCCAATCGCCTCGACGACTGCCCGGATGAAGCGGGCTTGCCCAAACTGAAAGGCTGCCCCGACCGGGATGGTGATGGCATTGCCAACTACCTCGACAATTGCCCAGATATGCCAGGCCCCGCCCAACTCCGCGGATGCCCGGATACCGACGGGGATGGAATTATTGACCCCGATGACAAATGCCCGAATACGCCAGGCCCCGCGGCCAATCAAGGCTGCCCCGAGCTGAAACCAGCGGAAAAAGAAGTGCTCGAATACGCACAGCAGGCGGTGCAATTCGAGACGGGGAAAGCTGCCTTGCTTCCATCTTCTCGGCCTGTTCTCACCGAAATCGTGGAGCTGCTCAAGAAGTATCCCGACCACCGGCTTCGCATTTCAGGGCATACCGATAGCATCGGAACTTATGAAGAAAATGAGGTACTTTCCGAGCAGCGGGCACGGGCCTGTTACAACTTTTTTGTCAACAATGGGATAACTCCCGAACGCCTCAGTTTCAAAGGATATGGCGAAACCCAGCCCATTGCCGATAACATGTTTGAGGCAGGCCGGGCAAAAAACCGCCGCGTTGTGTTTGAGATTTATGTGGAATAAAACTGGCAGGAATTGAGTCAGAACCGTCCCCTTTAAAAAAAACCGGAAGCCACCAAAACTGATGACTTCCGTGATACACCTCTCACATTGAAGAATGAGTTCTTTCGCTCTGTTGCGTTTATTCTGGTGGGCGTTGTTCCATCAAAGCCAGCTACAGTTAGTTGATTTTAATCAGCTCCGATGGCTCCTTTTCTTCGGTTTTCACTTTGGGCAAAGTAATTTTCAGAATGCCACCCGTTCGCCTGGCTTTGATTTTTCCGATGTTTCTTACAGGATTAAATGCAAGCTCGCTGAGGGAGCTAAACCACAACTCCGTTGAGCGTGGATTTTGTGCTGGCAAATAATGGTGGCGAATATACCCGAACCTTTTACCTGTGCAAATGACATTTA
This sequence comes from Saprospiraceae bacterium, assembly GCA_004297645.1. Lineage (GTDB taxonomy): Bacteria > Bacteroidota > Bacteroidia > Chitinophagales > Saprospiraceae > UBA6168. The sequence continues at coordinate 2,600 of SCUG01000386.1, forward strand.
TCAATGCCTTGGATTATTCTTTTTAAAGCCTTGGAAATGCTGAGCTGAGTAAGTTTTGCATTTAAAAATAATGGGAATATTCCTTTCTCTGTCCAAACTTTTTCCATCTTTACTGGCCCTGTTTTCAGGATTTGTAATTGAAACCTAAGGGAGCGATTCTGCCTTTGCCCAACACGCTGCCATGGCCTTTGCTACTATGCAAAAAATTCTGCTAACCGGCGCCTGTTTTCTAACTATCAATTTAATATTCACAAGAATGAAACTATTCACACGCTTGCAGCTCTCCGCCATGATGTTTCTCGAATTTTTCATCTGGGGTGCATGGTTTGTCACAATGGGTACTTATCTGATGAAATCCAGCATCAATGCCTCCGGCGTCCAGGTGGGAACCGCCTACTTGTCGCAGGCCATCGGGGCCATCATCGCACCGTTTATTATCGGCCTCATCGCCGACCGTTTTTTTGCTGCGCAAAAAATCATGGGCGTCTTGCACATAGTAGGAGCCGGGCTTTTATGGTACGTAGCCACAGCCGGCAGCTATTCAGCTTTTCTTCCGGGAATCATGGCCTACATGGTGCTGTACATGCCCACCATCGCCCTTGCCAACTCCATTTCCTTCCGGCAAATGACCACCCCTGAAAAGGATTTTCCCCTCATCCGGGTGCTGGGCACCATCGGCTGGATAGTGGCCAATTTGTTCATTGCCTGGTTTGCCTGGGAAAAGGGAGGCGAACTGGCAACAACCTTTAAAATGGCGGCAGGGGCTTCCTTGCTTTTGGGCTTGTTCAGTTTCAGCCTGCCCAATACGCCGCCGCCAAAAGCCGGGGTCAAAGACATCAGCATGGGAGAGATTCTTGGCCTCGACGCACTTGCGCTGCTGAAGAGCCGCAGCTACTTAGTATTTTTTCTCGCCTCGGTGGCACTGTGCATACCCTTAGCCTTCTATTACAATTTCGCCAATCCTTTTCTCAATGAAATTGGCGTGGACGCCGCCGCCGGCAAGATGTCGATGGGCCAAATATCAGAGGTATTTTTTATGTTGCTATTGCCATGGTTCTTCTTCAAATTAGGCGTAAAAAAGACCCTCATAATAGGTATGATAGCTTGGGCTTGCAGGTATTTACTTTTTGCTTTTGGTGATAATCCTCTGATTGACCTCACCAATCTTCATGCTGATGATATTGTTGGTGACCTCACACTAATAGGGATGCTTTATGGTGGTATCATCCTGCACGGGGTCTGTTACGATTTCTTCTTCGTAACCGGGCAAATTTACACCGAAAACAAAGCGGGCGCACGGTACAAAAGCGCCGCCCAGGGCCTGATAACTCTCGCCACTTATGGCGTTGGGATGTTCATCGGCTACTTCATCTCCGGCTTCATCGTTGATGCCAACCTCTTGCCTGAAGGTGGTCACAACTGGGAGCACATCTGGCTCGTACCGGCAACCATCGCCGGGGTGGTGCTGGTCATTTTTTCGGTGACTTTCAGAGATAAACAAAAGGGGTGAGTGTAAGCGCTGAAAGATTCAAGGCCCGGAAACTGAAGACTGAAGACTGGAGACTGGAGACTGAAGACTGTGAATATGAGCGCTCAAAGATTCAAGGCCCGGCATTTTTTCAAAGAATGCCGGGCCTTGAATTACCTTCTCATCACCACAAAACCCTTCACGAACTGTTCATCGCCTTTTCCCAACCTGACGAAATAGGTGCCTTTTGGCCACCCGGCCACGTCAATTTCGAGAACGTCCGTTAGCATTTTTTTCTCAAAAACCAGCCTGCCTGTGGCGTCGTAAATCGAGAGCCGCTCCACATTTCCGGGGTCTTTGATTTGAATCGTCAAAATCTTGCTCACCGGGTTGGGGGAAATGATGAATTCTTCGGGTAATGGTGGGGGAGGTGGCAACGGTGGAATCTCAATGTCTTCTGTGCACTTGGGATAAAGGGGAGTCGGGTCTATGCAACCATTGTAAAGGAAACCAAACGCTTCAAAGAGGGAATCGTACAGCGCATCCAAATTTTCGAGAAGAGGCCCATTTGTTCCCGGTATTTGCGTGATGATAAGTTGGATGGCATTCACCGCATTCGGTTGCAAGGTGAACGGCCCATAAGAAGCCAGCACCCGCCTTCTTCCAGGAAGGGTGCCGGCATTGAGTTCCGTCCATCCGGTGGTGTCCATTCCTGGCCTGCCGGGGAAGATGATGTTTGTATAATCGGTGCTGCCGGGGTTATAGCCAGTGCCACCATTCGTCAGCGGTATGCCATCCTTCCCCCGCCCGGTGAGATAATTGTAATACTCTGCGGGCTGCTCCGGAGGTGCCTGTCCGGGGATGGTAGAACCTTCGTGGATGGGCATAATTACTGACAGCGGCAACTCTTCCAAAAATTCATTTCTTGGGCCTCTCAAAAGCGTTACTGCCACAACGGGAGGCTGGTCGTGAAATCCGTTGTAAGGACTGCAATCCTCGTCGTAGCCGTCGCTATTGTAGGCATAGAAAATATTTTTTTCAGGATAGGTCGCCATGTAATCGTCATTGGGGCATCCGATTTGAAAGTCAAAGAACACCCCGAAATAACAAGAGTCAATGTCCTCCTGCGCCAGGTTTGTTATTTTGTAAAACAGCAACAGCGAGTTGTTGGCGAATTGATTATCGGTGCACCGGTATGCGGTGACCTCGGTGCTAACCTCAATCTGAAGGGGGGCCATGTTTGACTCCGAGTGTGGGGTATTATCGTGAAAACTGAACCATGATAACTCTGCCGGTACAGGAGCTGAGCCACAACTTCGAGTATCGTTCATTGGGAAATCACCGAAATGAGGCTCATAAACGCCATTCAGATTAACATCGTAAAAAGGTGCCAGCTGGTGGCTATTAATATCAGGCAACGGGAACCCGTTGTATTGCTCGAAAAAAGGATTACCCCTGCCCGGCCAGCCGAAAATTGATGCAATCGTGTCGTCAAGAACCCCATCAGTTTCCCAATCCCTGATGTGTAGCAGTATATCTTCTCCCGTTACTTTCCAGATGTGGTTCCAGTTTTCAGCGTTGACAGTATCACCAAGTAGTCCCGGAACGAAATCACTTCGGCCATCTTCGTTGTACATCTGAATAGCGCCTTTCAGGTTGCCAGCCTTGCCAACGCCGGCAATCCACAAACCGGCCGCCCGAACCAGGGAGCGCCCATCTTCACCGGCAATAAAGTGCCCGTTTCCACCATCCCAAAACAACGACCCATTGCTGTTGAGCAAAGCACCGATGTTGTTCCCATGAATGTATTCTTGTGTGAGGCTGTCCGGCTGGGCAGCAAGGATGGAAGCCAGTGATAACAACGCAAGCGTCAGGTGCTTTTTCATACAGTGGGTTATGGGTTGCATTTCTTGAAGTGAACTCCCAAGATGCGGGGAATTGCGCAAGATATCAAACCCGGTAATCCTGAAAGTCAGGGTTCTAATTTTCACTTAAGTTATTCAGAAGACCGGAAATGTCGAATTTAGCGACTTCATTCCGATTTCGCCCGTGTAGGTTTAGCGTAAAATGTAGTGCCGGAGTTTTCTTCGGCGGCGCTAAAACAGGCGGTCGAAGTACCAATAGCTATCGGTATCGCCGGTAAAATTTCACCCAAGCACGACATAAACGCCAACTTCATTATGCTACAAGTTTTTCTCAAACCCAAAAAAGACGTGCCCGTGCGCCGCTTTCACCCCTGGATTTTTTCTGGGGCCATTGACCGCATGGAAGGTGAGCCTGCCGATGGCGACATCGTGGGGGTAGTGAGCAACAGCGGAGCGTACCTGGCCACCGGCCATTTTCAGAATGGCAGCATTGCGGTGCGCATTTTTTCTTTCGAAAAAATAGCGCCCGGCCCGGCATTTTGGAAAAGCAAACTGCAAAAAGCCTTCGACTACCGGCGAAGCCTCGGCCTGGCCGCCAATCCGGCCACCAACTGCTACCGCCTCGTGAATGCCGAAGGCGACGGCCTGCCAGGGCTGATTGTGGATGTGTATGGCAAAACAGCGGTTGTGCAATGCCATTCCATCGGCATGCATCGCTCCTTGCCCGAAATACTGCCTGCATTGGTGGAGGTGCTGAGCCAAAGCGTCGTGGCGGTTTATGACAAAAGCAAAGAGACCCTCCCCGCTATTTATGCAGCAGCGGTGCAAAACGGCTATTTGCACGGGGAATCTTCGCCGCATCCGGTGCTGGAAAACGGTCACTCTTTTTTCGTGGATTGGGAGAGCGGTCAAAAGACGGGCTTCTTCCTCGACCAGCGCGACAACCGCCAACTCCTGTCGAACTACGTCGCGGGCAAAACGGTACTGAATGCCTTTTGCTATTCCGGCGGCTTTTCCATTTATGCCCTGAATGCCGGCGCTACTTCCGTCCATTCGGTAGATGTTTCGCAAAAAGCCATTGAGTGGACGGATAAAAATGTGGCGCTCAACCCTTCCACTGGCGAGCATTTGGCGTTTGCCAATGACGTTCAAAAATACCTTAAGGATTGCGGTGAATACGACGTGATGGTGGTTGACCCGCCCGCCTTTGCCAAGAATCTGAAAAAGCGGCACAACGCCGTACAGGGTTACATTAGATTGAATGCCGCCGCCTTCAGGAAGGTAGCTCCCGGCGGCATGTTGTTTACCTTCTCCTGCTCACAAGTCGTTGACCGCCAACTTTTTTACGATACCATCGTGGCCGCAGCCATTGAGGCAGGCCGCCGGGTACGCGTCATGCACCACCTCTCCCAACCTGCCGACCACCCTGTCAGCCTGTTTCACCCTGAAGGTGCCTACCTTAAAGGGCTTGCGTTGCAAGTTGAATGACAAAGGACAATGACCTCCTGTTGGGGGGTTCCTCCGGCATTGTTCATTTCTCATTTTTCACTGTCCTCATTCCACCACGACATTATCAATGCGGTAAGAGCTGGTCAGGCTGCTGTTATTTCCCACGTATTTGAAGCCGATGAATACAGTGTTTCCGGTGTAGCCGGAGAGGTCAATGTCGCCGGAGGGAATCCAGGCGTGGTCGGCGTCGTTTTCGGTGGCTAAGGTACAGTTGAGCGGCTGCCAGGTGGCGACGCTGGGGTCGCAGACGAAGTTGGTGGAAATCCAGACGCTGAGGCCGTCGTGGGTCCAAAATGCTTTGGCGGAGTCGAATGTCAGCACTTTGGGGACGTTGAGATTTATACCAGGAGTAACCAGCCAGCTTTCCATTTCCGGGCTGGAGTCGTTAAAAGCGGTGGACTGAACGTACACGTTGCCGTCGAACAGTTTGTAGATCCAGAGGCGGGTGCCTTTTACGGCGAAATTCGACCAGCCATATTCGGCGACGTTATCGTTGTTTACGCCTGTGGCGAAATCTTCGTCAACGGCATCCACGACGATGACGTTGGTACCGGCGCAGGGGTCGAATGAGCAGCGGTCTCCGTTCAGCGCCAGGTCATCTAACCGGCGGATGAGCAGTTGGTAATCGCCGCGATACACGCCGAGAATACCCGTGATGCTGCCGCCGCCATTGGGCACATTTTCATCGGCAAAATCGGCAAAGCCGCTCGTGCGCAGCACGATGGTTTCAAAGGCGCAGTTTTCAATATCCAGATTGTAGGCTGCTTCATGCGGGCCATCGGCGAGGGTAGTGGCCGTATCGCTTTTGACAAACTGCACCTTGTCGAACGTCACCAAGGTGCTCACGTCGTCAGATGTAAGCTGGCCAAAAGTCATGACTTTGGGAGATGGTAAATCGGTCAGTGCACCTTTTATGAGGTGTCCGGTCACGTCCGCAATCGGACCGAGGGTATTGTCGAAGGCGATGTATCCGCCGAGTTGCACGAGGTCGTTGTAATCGCCGAGCACCAGGCCGTTGCATTTGATGGCGACTTCCCGCCCTTCGGGGTAAAAAACATAACTGTCGGCGAGGTCCAAGGTCACTTCTATGCCACCCGTTTCATCCTGCAATACGAAGGTGCGGTACCAATTGCCGGAGGCATCATCGGCCACCACGATTCCCCTGATGACGAGGTCTTCGGTGATGGTTTCCAGTTCGCCTAAGGTATGCCTTGCCTTCAGCTCTTTGATGGAGGTATTGGCAATGCCGTCAGGGAGCGGGGTACCGGCCGTCGGGGGTTGGTCAAAAGTCTCGTCAATACAGGACGAAAAAACGAAGGCTACGAGTGCGGCTAAAAGGAAAGGTAAAAAATGCTTTTTCAGGCTTGTCATTATTGTAGATTTTGAAAGTTCAGATTTTTCAATGTCCAGGTTGAGTTGGTTTTGCCAGGGTATTAGAAACGCAGGGCGCCCATGAGGAAAAAGTTGGTGCCGTAGGCATAAAAGCGCCGCGGTGGAAACACATTGATGCCCGTCTGCTCCACGTCTTGCCGCTCAAATCGCAATTGCTCATACCCGCCCGTTACGACGGTTGCATTCAGCAGATTGGTGACGCCAGAGGTCAGATAAAAGAACACCTCGTCGTTTATTTTAAAAGATTTATAGGCAAACAAATCAACGGTAACAGCATCGGGAGCTTTGGTTTGGTTGACGATGGTGTTGTATAATTCTGACCCCTGCTCCAGCCCGATGACCTGTTCGGCGGTGCGCCGTTCGGGGCTGATGTCGAGGTAGGTGCCATCGAAATAATTCACCGTAATGCTGGCCGACCAATACTTGGGCGAGCGGTAATCGAGGCCGAGGCTCAGTGCCGTCTGTGGCGTACTTGCCACGAAAAAATCTTTGATGTAAATGGTGCCCCGCTCCTGAATGAGGCCGTCGTCGTCCTGAATGAAAATTCCGTTGGGCCGCGAAGTGTACACGTATCTGCCCACGGCGGCAACCCCGTTCACCGAAAGGGTGGGAGAAACCTTGGCTTGCAAGGCCAGTTCCATTCCCTGGTGCCGGGTGTCCAGGCCGGTGAGGATGTAAGAGCCGAAATTGGAAATGTCGCCGGGCAGGAAAAACCGGTTCAGCTTGAGGCCATCTTTGAACTGCGTGTAATAAAAAGTGGCTCTGGCCATCACGGTGGGCGACTTCAACAGGTAGCCGCCCTCGGCGGCGTACACTGTTTCGCCGGTGAGGCCTGGCACTAATTGGTCCCGCTTGCGGGGCGAGGCAAAAGCATTCCGGGCATCGGGGGCACGGCTCAGCGTGGCACCGTTGGCGTACAGATAGTTGCGGCCGTTTATTTTATAGGTCAGCCCGCCTTTTGCGCCATAGTTGGTGTAATCCTGCTTTTCAGAATCACCGAGTGAATTATCGGGGAACCTGCCGTTGCGGTAGTGCCCCGTGCGCCAGAATTCCGTTTTGGAGGCGGTGCCCGCCAAAAAGAAATCCACCTTGCGGAAGCTGAACTGGCCTTGCAGCCATGCGCTCGTTTGCACGTTGTTGATGTCGTAATTCCAGTCGTAGGTATCGCCTACCCGCACCAGGACGTTGTCGTTTTCGAGGTCGTTGCGGGCAAAATCATCGGGCAGGCCGGGGTCGAGGCCAAACCGGTCGAGGTTGACGAAATAATCGCCGCCGAGCAGGTCGTCCATTTCTTTGAAATAATGCGTCTTCTCATTCCGGTAAGTGATGCCGGAATTCACCGTGAGGTGGTCGGAAATGATGTTTTGATACGTGGAGTTGGCGTTGATTTTTTCGGCATCGGAGCGCTCATTGCCGATGGCATATTGCGACCAGTTGCCCGTCTCGCCATTGTACGACTTGCCGTTGGAGCGGTTTGCTTCGTATAGGTCAGCCCACTGGATTTGCAACAAATCGGGGTTGTCGCGGTAAATCTGTTCTATTTCGCCGGCCACGGCGGCATTTTCAAGGGCGAAGAAACTGGGCAATTTGCGGTAATAATCGGCCCGCGGGTCGGGTGCATTGAACCAGTCGAGGGTGGTGCGGCCATACTTTCCGGTCTGGTACCCGGCAGATGTTGTCAGAGTGGCGTTGCCGCCGAGTCCCCAGTCGTGGCGCAGGATGAACAGCGGTTGGTGCGAATTGATAACTCTGGCATTGCGTTTTTCGCCGCTTTGGTAGCCCCAGTTTGGATTGTAAAACCGGGTGCCTGCCAGGTCGTTCGCTTCTTCCGTGCCAGCGCCCTGCTGGCCCCGCCGCACGGGAGCGCCCAACGCCGTGAGGTTGAGCAGGTGATGGCGGCCGATTTTTTTATCAATAGCAGCGAAATAAGCGTAAGCGTTGTAAAAAGTGCCCGGCACATAGCCCTCCTTCGCCCAGCGTTTGGAGGCGGAAAAGGAAAATGCCCAACCGCTTGGAAGCATGCCTGTTGACCAGGTGCCCATCAGCCGGCTGTTGTACGAGCGGTTGGAAAACAAGTAAGAGACGCGGCGCTGTACCCGCTGTTTGGAGGCGCGGATATCGAAGGCTGTGGCACCACCCAACCCGCCGAAGGTGAAGGAGGTTGGACTTAGGTCAATGGTAGATTCCCTGTTTCGGGTTACATCGTTCAGGCCGCCCCA
>SCUG01000387.1 GCA_004297645.1 Saprospiraceae bacterium
AATGTTTTTTCGTTAGCCTTTATCCCGGTAGTGACATCTTCGTAGCACTCAAATATTTTATTTCATCACTTCTAATATCAAGAAAAATACCATCTTTCGTGTTTTTCCACATTTTGTATAAAAAAAGAATCAAATGTATCACCAACAGCTTTCAGTCAGTTAGAGGAGGGATTACTTCAGAAGAGTAGATAGCTGTTTAAATTCGTATGGATTTGACAGAGTTCAATCTGTGTAGTCGTTTAGTACGTATGTTGCACGGTGGGTATGTGCTTTGTTTCTTTCGAGCATCTAAATGACCATCGGGGAAACAAGCACCAATCATATTTAATAGAAAACCAGTTTGCGCTCGTTTGCCTTCTGCCTTTCGATATCACTGCTCCAAGGAAACCTGCGCTTAAGGTTGTATTGTTGATACGACCAGCAAATCAGTAAAAGAATCGATTTATGGGCATACGCCAACTATTTGTTTTTTCCCAAATTCTCAAAACCCGCGATAAATTTAGCGGAATGCTTCCAAGCCCTACCAGTCACTTCATCTGACTAACGATGATTAAAAAATCCTGCCTTCCGCTTCTTCCGCCTATTTAAGTTTTAAAAACGATAATTTGATTTTTGCCTCGTTATGGCTAAATTTGCTCTTCTTCCTAATAAAGTACTTACTGAAAAATTCGCAAGACTACATTTACACCTAACTTTCAAAAACTTACTGATGCCATGGCTTCAACTAAAGCAAAAACCAGATATTCGGATGAAGAACTGGAAGAATTCCGGCAGCTTCTCGAGAAAAAACTGGTTGCAGCCAGAGACCAACTTGATTACTATAAGATGCAACTTTTGGAAATGACCGACAATCCCGATGCAAAGGTTAAAAGCTTAGAGGATGGCGCTGGCTCGGCTGAGCGGGAACGCATTGCACAACTCGCTTCCCGCCAGGAAAGCCTCATCGTCCATTTAGAAAATGCCTTATTAAGGGTGGAAAATAAAGTTTACGGCATCTGCCGCAAAACAGGCAAATTGATTTCTAAAGAGCGGCTGCGGGCTGTTCCGCACGCCACTTTGAGCATAGAGGCTAAAACATCAAGGCCTTAGACCATTTCATATTTTCAATCCGCAGAATAGTGATTGCGTCAGCAGACTCAATCACTATTTTTGTTTTTCTAATACGCAACAATTTTGCACTTTGCCCATTCTTCTAAAAATTGTCAAATAACTTTTATTAAAAATCCGAAATATTGAAGAAATCTCATAAAATAGCGATACTGATACTCATCGTGCTCATCATGGACCAGGCTTTGAAAATATGGATAAAGACGGGTTTCGAATACGGGGAGGAAATTAAAATATTGGGCATGAATTGGGCCTTGCTCCACTTTGTGGAAAACGAAGGGATGGCATTTGGCATAGAGCTACCGGGCGACTATGGCAAGTTGGTGCTCAGCCTTTTCCGCCTCATCGCCGTTGGGTTTCTCTTTTATTACCTGAAATTGTTATTGCGCTCTAAAGCGCCCCTCGGCCTCATCGCCTGCTTTGGGCTTATACTCGCAGGGGCACTCGGCAACATTTTCGACAGCGCTTTTTACGGGATGATTTTTTCCAAAACGCCGGTACACGGGGGCGTAGCCACCCTGTTCCCAGATGGGGCTGGGTATGCAGGCTTCCTGCATGGCAAGGTGGTCGATATGTTTTACTTTCCTATGTTCGAAGGCTTTTTCCCGGAGTGGCTCCCCTTTTGGGGTGGCGAACATTTCCTGTTTTTCCGGCCGGTTTTCAACGTTGCGGATGCAGCCATCACCGTCGGGGTGCTGAGTCTCCTGTTTTTTCACCGTGATTTTTTTAAAGGACGCACCATGAATGCCGAAGAAGAACAAACCAAGGCAGGGCCGGAGTCAGCCCCCGGAGAACTAACCTCCGACGTAAGTCGGGCCGGCACAAAAACTCCACCCGAATAAACGACGCTTATCTATACCTGAAAAAAGGGAAAGCCTCGCCTTTAGCAAAGTGCTGCTGCCCGGCGGGCAATTCGGCAAAGGCATCGGAGTTCACCAGATTGGCGAGGTCGCCGGAGCCGCCGCCTTTTTTAGGCTCTGCCCAAATCTGTCCATCATTACCGCTCCGTAGTTTTACCAGCAAAAAATAAGTGAGGTTGGGTATAAAGGAAAAGGGTTCCGCCAGTTTGGCAAATGCCGGCTCAAACGGGGGCAACCCCCTGCTTTGGCGGAGCCACGGGAAAAAATAGCGGTGCAGGCACAGGAATGACGACACCGGGTTGCCTGGGAAAGCAAAAACAGTAGTGCCATTGGTGGCCTTGCCAAACCATAAAGGCTTTCCGGGTCGCTGAGCTATTTTATGAAAAAGTTTTTTGACCCCCAGTTCTTCGAGCACGCCTGGCACAAAATCCAGCTTACCAGCAGACACGCCGCCGCTTAATATTAGTACGTCGGAAGTAGCTAAGCTCTGAGCCAGCTTCTTGCGGATTTCCGCTTTATTGTCCTGCAAATGCAACATTTGGGTTTGCAGCCCTTCAACTGATATAGCCGCCGCCAACGTATGCACGTTCGATTTTCGGATTTGATGTAGCAATGGCATCTCGTCCACCTCAACCAATTCGTTTCCCGTGGAAATGATGACCACTCGCGGCAAACGGCCCACCCTGAGCAGCGCTTTCCCCACTGTGGCTGCTACACCGATTTCCGCAGATGAAAGGATACTCCCCGCCGGCACTATCACTGCATCTTTTGTCCTGTCGCTGCCCTGCCGGTGGATGCTTTGGCCGCGACGCACATCGTCAGTAGAAACGATAGCCTGACCCTCCTTCACCTCCACATCTTCATACCTGATAACCGTGTCAGCATAGCGGGGAAGAACGGCGCCAGTCATTACTTCGAGGCACCCGCTCAGGTTTTGGAGTTCCCGTTGCTGGGATCCCGCTGCTTGTATTCCTTGCACCGCAAAGCTGCGCTGCCCGGCTTCAAAGGCCTCGAATCGAATAGCAATACCGTCCATGGCTACCCGGTCGAATGGTGGGAAGTCGCGATCGGCAATTAAATCTTCTCGAAGTACGCGGCAAACTGCCTGGCCGAGTGGGACGGTTTCGATGCCAAAATCGCTCGTGTTTTCGAGCACTATCTGCGTGGCTTTTTCTACTGAAATCATCTAATATGGCGTGTTGGCGTGTTGGACTATTGGCGTGCTGGGGAAACTAAATTGCAAGCAAATCAGCCGCCGATGGTTGACATGGACTCTGAAACTGGCAGCCCAAAGCGGTTTTGTTCCGCCTCGAAGCCGTTTTTTGCCCGGTGGCCGAGTGCATCGAGGAATGCGTGCTCCAGTTGTTCATCCGAGGCTCCTGCTCTGACGAGGTCTTTTATGTTAAAAATTCCGTTGTCGTAGAGGCAAGTTTTCAGCATGCCTTGCGGGGTCAGGCGTAGGCGGTTGCAGGTGCCGCAAAACGTCCGGCTGTAAGCGGCAATGATGCCCACGGTACCCCGGTGGCCAGGAATCTGGTAATTGCTGGAAGTGGAAAACGGCGGGTCGGGTATTTTTTTTAGCGCCGGAAAAAGCCTTTGCAATTCTTCGAGAATGCGATGGTGGTTCCACCAAAGCTCAGCATGGTTTGCTCCTGCTCCGTTGAACGGCATTTCTTCGATGAACCGTACCCCGACGGGGTGGTCTTTCGTGAGCATGGCGAGGGGTTGCAGGTCCGCATCGTTTTTCCCGTGAATCACTACCGCGTTGATTTTAGTAGGTATGCCATGATAGAGTAGTTGCTCAAAGGTTTGCATCACGGCGTGGAACTCATTTCGACGGGTCATTTCGAAGAAGCGTTGTGGGTCGAGCGTATCGAGGCTCAGGTTAACGGAGCTGATGCCTAATTTTTTCAGTTCCGGGATAAGCGGTGCCACCACGGTGCCATTGGTCGTTAGGTGTATTTGTTTGAGCGCGCCGATGCTGCTGGCAGCGTGGAAAAAGTCCATCATGTCGCGCCGCACAAACGGCTCACCCCCCGTGATGCGCAGCTTTCGGATGCCCATGCCGGCCAACAACGACACGATGCGCAGCATTTCTTCGTAGCTCATCAGTTCTTGGCGAGGTACGTAATCAATCCCCCGCTCCGGCATGCAATAGTAACAGCGCAGATTGCAGCGGTCGGTGACTGCGAGGCGAAGGTAATTCACCTCCCTGCCGTGGTTGTCGAAAAGTTTTTTCATGGACAAAATTGAGGGGGTTAAAAGTATTACTTTTCTGCCATTATTAAGATGGACAAAAGTATGAGTCAGTCAGAACCCCGCTAAAACTCGAGAACTGTGGGCTGGAAGTCACGTTTTGCACATTCCAGAAATTGCCAACCTGTCTGTTCGATGGTTTGTGCGATTGGGGTGTACCCGAAGCCAGGAATAGTCTGGAGCGATTTCCCGGCGTCGTAAAAATAGGTGCGGGAAGAGGTTCTTGCGGTTTCTTTGGTGATGAGTGGCGTACCTGCCGTGAGTTTCGCGAGCAGCCAGGCTGTGCGCCAAACTGTCTCACGCATAAAAGCATTTACCGAAATGGACGGCGGCGGCACGTTCAGCACCTTGGCTATTTCATCGAATACCGTTTTGAAGGGCAGGTTTTCTCCACTTAGAATATAGCGCTCGCCCGTGACATCGCTTTCCATCAGTGACACCATGAAGCGGGCCACGTCGCGTACATCCACGAAACCAGTGCCACCGGTAGGCATAAAGCGCAGACCTTTCCAGATTTTATAAAAAAGCTGGCCTGTGCTCGTGCGGTCACGCCAATAGCCGCTGCCCAACACGTTGGACGGGTTGACAATGACTGCTGGCAGCCCCTCTGCGATACCGCGCCACACTTCCATTTCAGACAGATGCTTGGAGAAGCCATATGCACTGTTTATTTTCCCAATCTGCCATTTTGATTTTTCGGTGATGAGTTGCTGGTCTTTGCTGCGGCCGAGAGCCGCAATGGAGCTGACGTGCACCAGTTTTTCTATGCCTTTGTCTAAAGCAATATTTACCACATTCGCTGTGCCTTGCTGATTCACCTCTTTCATACGCTGCGCATCCGCCCCATGAAAAGACACTACGGCAGCCGAGTGGTACACCTGCTGCGCCCCGGCCATCGCATCCTCAAGGCTCGCCAAATCGAGAACATCACCTTCCACCCATTCCACCCGGTCTTTCACCTCGATGACCAAAGCCATCGAACTATTTTTGCGTCGCAAGGCGCGCACCTTCGTGTAGCCTTGCCGGAGCAAGTGGCGGAGCAGGTAAGAGCCCACAAAACCCGTGGCCCCGGTGATGAATATCTGTTTATCTTTTGGCATGTTGAGCAGTTGTTCACTCCGTCATCCATTCCACCTTGTCTGCGATGGGCCGGCGTTTTCCAGGCATTTCCGGCATGTTGTGGTAACCCATGTAAAACAGGCCGAGGCAGCGCTCTCCCTCCACCAGATTTAGAAACGCTCCCCCATTCAAAGCCGCATCGGGAGTGCTCCAATAGCAGCCTATCCCGCAGGAGGTACAGGTGAGCCACATGTTTTGCACAGCGCAGGCCACGGCGGCAATTTCCTCCCATTCGGGCACTCGCTCTTTTGGATCGCGCTGCATGCACACTGCAATTACGCAAGCCGATTTCAGCGGTTTTTCTATGGCTTTCTTGAATTTCACTTCGGAGAATTCACCTTTCGGGGTATGGCTTTTATAGTATGCGCCGAGGTATTGGCTGAGGCGCTCCAATGCCGCGCTGACGAGCACTTTGAAGCGCCAGGGTTCTGTCAGGCAGTGGGTAGGGGCCCAGTTGGCATTTTCCAAAATTTCGTCAATGGTTTGGCGAGTTATTGGCTTGCCAGAATAAGAATTTGGGAAAATAGCCCTCCTTTTTCGAATCAGTTCGCTTACTTGTGCGGGAGTTAGTGTCATGTATCTTAATTTTGAAAAAGATTTGCAAAGGTAGTGGTTGCCCGGTGTTTGCCGCCGGTTGCCGGTTGAAAAACATTGAGAGACAACGAATACCACAATCCACGAGAAAATGATTTCTAAATATAGGATGAAGATTGACTTGCTGGGGCAAGCCATCTTGATTGTAGCCATTGTATTGCTGGCATTTTTTGCCTCCGGCAAAGCTTGGACTAATGCCATGTTGGTCGTGTTGGGGCTATGGCAGTTGGCCAGCGCCTTTCACTTGATGTACGTCTATCAGCACATAAAGCGGTTAAATTTTGTAAAAATAGTTATCGTGCTCGCTGTGAGTCTCCCGATTTGGATGCACTTCGTGGGTGGCTTTGCCTACCTGCCCGTCGCCGGCGTTGTGGTTTGGTATTTTGTGCGGACGGTTCGCGATACGATTGCGGTTTACAACCGGCCGCGCTCATTTTGGGATTTATAGCCCAACCGTTGGCATTTTCTTATTAGCTTTTGACGGTTTAAAGCGCTTGGCTGACAACTATAACAAATAAGCATGATATTCCCCATCGGCGACGACCAAGTTAAGGGAGGGTACTTCCCGGTTTTCAGTTACGGGTTCATCGTGCTGAACGTGGCCGTCTTCATCTTTGAAAATCAGATGCCGCAGGCCCAGTTAGCCGCTTTTGTAAATGAATATGGGTCTATCCCGCACGAAATCACCCAAGGCAACAGCTGGTTCACATTGCTCACTTCCATGTTTTTGCACGGCGGCTGGATGCACCTCATTGGCAATATGCTTTTTCTCTGGGTCTTTGCCGACAACATCGAAGCCGCCGTGGGCAATATCTGGTTTTTGCTGTTCTATCTCACCGGCGGGTTAGCCGCAGTAGGCGGGCATATTTACTTCAATTGGGATAGCCCGGTTCCGATGGTCGGGGCCAGTGGCGCCATCTCTGCTGTTTTGGGAGCTTACCTCGTCATGTATCCTGCTTCGCGGATAAAACTTCTCTTTTTCATCTTTCCTTTCCGAGTCTCTGCCTGGCTCTTTTTGGGAATCTGGATTATCCAGCAAATGTTATACGGCGCCGAGTCAATCAACGATACAGAAGGCGGAGGGGTAGCTTGGTGGGCACACATCTGTGGCTTTGCTTTTGGGATTCTGGGAGGCCTGGTTTTCCGTTCTGCAGGCCACTTGGGCAACATCGAACTGGAAGGCCAGGAGTCATGAAATTTGTCAGCCACTCGTTTCAGTTTCGTGACATTTACCCATACTCTGCCAATTACCTTTGCCCATGTAAAAAATTGGATAGTGTAAAATCATTTTCGATTTTGCGTTACCTGGGTTTTTTAAAAAAAATTGAAAACTTTGACGAAGCTACTCTTTTACTGCTGAACTGTATGATGACCTACATGAAGAAAAAATGCACTGGCATCCCGATAAAAACCGCCAAAGAAGCCCTGCCGTTTCTTCCCGTTTTTAAGTAATTCATGCGCTGAATTTCTTTTGTGCCGGCACAACCATAACCAACCTACTGTCAAGCGTTAGGTTTTGTCCATCCCGGGTATTTGGCGCTGGCTTCGCTGGCTTAGGGGTTTGGGGGCGAAGCCCCCAATATCCCCTCCCCCCGGCGCCGCCGGAGGCGGCGCCGGG
>SCUG01000388.1 GCA_004297645.1 Saprospiraceae bacterium
CCGCCTCCGGCGGTGCCGGGGGGAGGGGATATTGGGGGCTTCGCCCCCAAACCCCTAAGCCAGCGAAGCCAGCGCCAAATACCCGGGATGGACAAAACCTAACGCTCGACAGTATAGATTTAAAAACTACGCAGAATGAAGATTAAGGTCCTCTTGTATTGTGTATTGGCGGCCAGTGTCCTTGCGGGGTGCAAGGTGTCCAAAGACGAAAAAGGAACCATCGTCAAAGTGAACCCAGAGTTTACCATTGACCTTTTCGAGCAGCTCGGCGAACCCCGGATATTTCAATTTAAGGTGGCCACCATTGAGAAACAGGAATGCACCAATTATTCCATCTCCACTTATTCTACCCTCACCTTCAACCAGGTAGCGCTCAACGTTAACGACCTGGTGCCACCGATAGACTGCATAGAAGGCGAAGCTCCGGCAACCACCATCTCTGACGTAGGCCTTCTTCCGCTGGGTTATTTCTACTTGTTTATCAATCTGAAAAACACCATTAAAAATGACGGCTTGCTTAAGGTTTACCAAGATTCCATCGCTGTGGATTTGAATAGCAGAGACGGACTGGAAATGGTGCATGAGGTGCTATACCGCATACCGGAAACAGTAATTTGGGGATATACAGCTTACAATAACAAAGAAGCCGGAGCCGGTTACGCTAATAGTTTCTTGACAGAATTGACGGGGATGACAGAGCCGGCCGAATTTCAACAGGGCTATTATGGCTATTTCAAATTGGATGAAGCTGGAGACCTAATCTTGTCACCGGCACCAAACCACACTTACTTTAAAACCTTTCTTTTCTCCTACCACGGCGACGTCAAAGGCCTTGAGGACTTGCTATACTCTTACCGGTCGGATTCTATTGGAACTGGAGTGGAATTCGCCATTTTTACAGGCTCAGGCAAAACCTTATAATCAGATTTCAGCTATTGGCGAGTGCTTGCAGCATACGGCGCTGTTCCTTTTTTTTCGCTTCTTTCACTTCGAAACTGAAACCTTCCGCCTCGAATTTACTGTACTTGTTTTTGTCAAACTTATACAATTTGGCAGGCCGGTGAGGTACGCCCTCTTGCACCTCATTGAGGTCTTTGAGCAAATTCATGGAAAGGATTTTCTTTCTGAAATTGCGTTTGTCGAACTCGATTTCAAGAATGGCCTCATAAAGGTGTTGCAGCTCTGTGAATGTAAATTTTGGGGGAAGCAATTCGAAGCCCACCGGCCTTGTGCGTACGCGGTGTTTGAGGGCGTTGAAGCAAGTATCGAGAATGATGTCGTGGTCGAAAGCAAGTTTAAATTCCTGGGCTTTGGTCACGCTGTGCCATTTGGCCATTTTGGCAAAGGACGAAGGCATCACGGCAAAGTCGCTGATTTTCACCAGAGAAAAATAAGAGACAGTGATGACCCGGCCCAAGGGGTGGCGGTCCACAGCGCCAAAGGTGTGAACCTGTTCCAGATAAACGTTGCGCAAACCTGTCAATTCCTCCAGAATTCTATTGGCCGCCGTTTCGAGGTCTTCATTAGGATAAACCAAGTCGCCAGGCAATGCCCAAAGCCCTTTGAAAGGAGCTGCTCCACGCTCGATAAGCAGTACCTTCAAATCGCCTTCATCAAAACCGAAGATGATATTGTCCACAGAAAAAGCAGTCTTAAAAAACGGATTTTGTTCATTCATCTCCCGTCCTTTTGTTTGAGGTTTAAATGCCAAAGGTGGCAAAATCTCAAGAATTTCTCTAAAAACGATACTGCAAATCAGCAGCCGGAACGCGAGAGTTCCCAAGCCCAAGCTGTGCGCATAATCTCATCCACCCCCCTCTTTGGTAGCCACCCTAAGCATTTCTGCGATTTTTCATTATTGGCATATATGGCGACAACATCGCCGGCCCGGCGCGGGCCGATGGTATAATTCAGTGCCTTACCGGTCACTTTTTCGAATGCCAGAATGGCCTCCAGCACGCTGACCCCGTTCCCGATTCCGACGTTAAATGCCTGGCAATTGCCAGGATTCTTCTTTTCAAGCAAATATTGCAGCCCTTTGGTGTGGGCATTAGCGAGGTCCATCACATGGATATAGTCGCGGATGCAACTGCCATCGCGTGTAGAATAGTCGTTGCCAAAAACAGTCATCGAAGGCCGTTTCCCGATGGCTGTTTCCGTGATGACGGGCACTAAGTTG
>SCUG01000389.1 GCA_004297645.1 Saprospiraceae bacterium
CAAATATTCGACCTCTCCGAGGCCGGTTGATAATAGTCAATTTTTTACAGGAAAGCCCTGTATCGTCCCCGAATAATCGGGGATAATAGATGCTTACCCACACAATTTCATAAAGAACCTTTTTTTCTGTCAATAAGGTTGCCCACTTCTCCGGTGAGTACCTGGTAGCGTTTTTTGTTCAACTTCACCCAGAGCAGGGCGGTCAAATAGGTGACGATAAGCGATTGGATTCCGCTGCATCCTATGATTTCTTCGAGGGTTTTCTTGCCGGAAAGCACATCCTTGTATCCTTTGTAATACAGGGGTACCCCGTCAAATTCCTCTTTGACTAAGCAGGCCGGCACTTTTTTGCGGCCTTTCGCTTCGGGCAATGTCACTGTGCTTTCTATGCGGTGTATTTTTGTTGACTTCAAAGATAGGCGGTTATCATGTCATTTTGGGAAAAACTTCCGGAATGCAAAAGACTTCCCGGCCAACGCCGGGAAGTCTTTTCGAAAACCACTGCTACTTACCGAAACGTTAGCATATCGTGCATGATATTCAGCGTTTCGAGCAGGTAAACGTCTTTTTTGACGTCTTTTAACCAGTCGTCGTTGCGGGCTTTTTTGCTCTCGTCGGCTTCGATGCCGGAGATGTCAGCGGGAAGATTTTGGACACCAGCTACAACTTCTGCTTCGAACAGCTTGTCGAAGGCATTGTCTTTGGCTTCCCATTCTTCAGTCTGTGCACGGAAATTTGTCAGGTTGAGGCTTTGCGTGGACTTGTCGCGCTGCGCTTTTATTTCTTTGGCCCTCTCATCTATTTTCTGAAATACCTCGTTGTTGCGGATGCGGAACGCGCTCTTTTCTATCACTTTGTTCAGGTGCGTGAGCGAGTAGGCATGCTGGCTGTATTCGACGGGTTCGATTTGTGTCCATTGCATGGGGAAGTCTTCTTCTTTTTCGCCGGTTTCAAGATAGAGCCAGATGTTGGGCAGGATGATGTCTGGAATGACGCCCTTGAGTTGGGTGGAGCCACCATTTACGCGGAAGAATTTCTGGACGGTCATTTTTATTTCCCCCAAAGGCTTCACATCGTCGTTGCCGCGGAGGAGGGCGTCGAGGTCGAAAAATCGTTGCACGGTGCCTTTGCCGAAGGTAGAGTTACCTGTGCCCACGATGACGGCCCGGCCGTAGTCCTGGAGGGCGGCGGCGAGTATTTCGGAGGCCGAAGCGCTGAATTGGTTCACCATGACGATGAGCGGCCCGTTGTATAGTACGCTGGGGTCATCATCTTCTAAAACTTCGGGTTTGCGGTCTCTGGACTTGACCTGCACGATGGGGCCTTCCTCGACGAAAAAGCCACTCATGTTCACCACGTCGCGCAGCGAGCCGCCGCCGTTGTTGCGGAGGTCGAGGATGATGCCGGCCACGTTGTTTTGTTTGAGTTTTTCAAGTTCTATGGCGATGTCGTCAGCGCACCGGCGGCCATCATTGTTGTTGAAATCTGCATAGAATTTAGGCAGGCGGATGTACCCGATTTTTTCTTTGTCCGGCGATTCGAGGAGCAGGGATTTGGCGAAGCCCTCTTCCAAAATCACCACATCGCGGATGATAGAAATTTCCTGGGTGGTGCCGTCTGCTTTTCTGATGGACAGGCGCACCTTGGTGCCGGGGGTTCCGCGGATGAGTTGTACCACGTCGTTGATGACCATGCCGGTGATGTCGGTCCATACGGGGTCGTCGCCCTGGGCTACTTTTGTGATGCGGTCATTCTCTTCGAGAGCGCCCTGCTTCCAGGCCGGGCCACCTATGATGATTTCGCTGACTTTGGTGTAGTCGCCGTCGGTTTGCAGGCGGGCACCAATGCCTTCGAGGCGGCCGCTCATGCTGATGTCGAAATTCTGTTTGTCAATCGGCTCGAAGTAGGCAGTGTGGGGGTCGAAGACGTTGGTGAGGGCGTTGAGGTAAAGGCTAAGGTGGTCGGTGCGTTTGCGCTTTTCAAGGCGGTCGTACCAGTCGTCGTAGGTTTTGAGTTGCTCTTTGCGTGAATCTTCTTCCAGTTCTTCAAAAGTTTTGTCTTTAAAATCAACGTCGCCTTTTTCTTTTTTCTCCAGCATGGCTATCAGGCGGTTCATGGTTTCCCATTTCATGGCTTGGCGCCAATATTCTTTCAGCTCAGCATCGTCTTTGGCAAAAGGTTTTTTCTCGGTATCAGTTTCATAGGATTCGTCCTTGTTGTATTCGAAAGGATGAGCAAGGAACTCGCGGTAGTAGGCTTGGGTTTTGGCAATACCTTTTTCCTGAAGCTGGCTGGCGAGGTCGAGAAATAGGAAGGTTCCGTCTTTGGCTTCATCGTCGAGTTTGTGTTTCCAGGGGTCGAGTTGGGCGAGGTCAGCCTGTGTCAGCCAGCGGCGGTTGCCGTCGAGGCGGTCGAGATATAAGCTATAAATTTTCTCTGATAAAGTGTCGTCAATCTCCACCGATTGGTAGTGGTAATAATTCAAATCAGTGAGGATGGTTTGCATGAGCGCTGCCTCTTTTTGCGTGTTGTTGACAGGCGGGTAGAAGGCTAAAAACAAAGCAACCGCTATGGCAAGGGAAAATAATATCGGACCTCTATTTTTCATAATCACTTGTTTTACAAGATTTAGTTTTGATGAATGTTGTGGTGTTTCCATTATTTCGTTGCGGATTCAAGCCGGATAATCCCGGCGGAGAATGCGTAAAATTCGGCACAAAACCTGGTAATTGCCAACAATTGAATTGCCTCGTTAAAGTTTGGACGGCTTCCCGTCGTAATTTTGTTTTTGCTTTTTAACTGCCCCGGCCATCTCACCCGCAATTATACTTTTTTTTGGGAAGAATGTTTGAAAGCGTGCAGGAGCGAAGAGCAGTATAACGGTTTTTAACTCCGGCTTGTTTTAAGAGCGCACTATTGGGCGGAAGATTGCACGGCGGGAGGTGTTCGTTATTTTATGCCAAAATGTTGCCAGCATCGGGGAGCTACCCGAATCTCCGGCGCTTGAATTCCAGCAGTATGAACAAAAAGAAAATCTTCAACGACCCGGTCTATGGTTTCGTCAGTCTGCCTTACGAAATACTTTTCGACCTCATCGAGCACCCTTTTTTCCAACGCCTGCGGCGGATAAAGCAGGTCAGCCTGTCTCACTACGTGTATCCCGGGGCCTTGCACACCCGCTTCCATCACGCCCTCGGAGCGGCGCACCTCATGGGGGAGGCCATTGATGTGCTGCGTTCCAAAGAGGTGGGTATTTCGGAGGAAGAAGCCAAAGCCGTGTCCATCGCTATTTTGCTCCACGACATCGGGCATGGCCCCTTTTCGCATACCCTGGAACACTCCCTCGTCAACGTGCCGCACGAGGTTATTTCCCTGAAATTTATGGAGCAGTTGAATGAAGAATTTGGCGGCCAACTCAGCCTCGCCATTCAGATTTTTAAAAACGAATACCCCAAAAAATACCTGCACCAGCTCATCTCCGGCCAATTGGACATGGACCGCATGGACTACCTCAACCGGGATAGCTATTTCACCGGCGTCTCCGAAGGCGTCATCGGCTTCGACCGCATCATCAAGATGCTGGCCGTGAAAGACGGAGAACTGATGGTGGAAGAAAAGGGCATTTATTCCATCGAAAAATTCCTCATCGCCCGGCGGCTCATGTATTGGCAGGTCTATCTGCACAAAACCGTACTCGCTGCCGAGCAAATGTTGGTCAAGACACTCACCCGCGCCAAAGAACTGGCCTGTCAGGGCCAGCAGTTAGACGTGACCACGAGCCTCGCTTATTTTCTCTACCAGGATTTTTCACCGGAAGATTTTGCGGCAAAGCCGCAAGAAATGCTCGGCCACTTCGCCCGCCTCGACGACTACGACATTTTCGCCGCATTGAAGGCTTTTACCGCACATGACGACCCCTTGCTGGCCTATCTCGCTTCGAGCATCCTCAACCGCAGGCTTTTCAGAATCGAGCTAAAAACCCAACCCTTCACCGGAAATTATCTGGCCGCCATCCGGCAAAAAACAACCACGGAATTTGGCTTCCCGGAAAGTTGGTTAGACTATATCGTCTTCGGCGGCGAGGAGAGCAACCACGCTTACAGCACCTCCAAAGACGAAATTCGAATCCTGTACAAAGACGGCTCCGTGCTCCCCATGTCGCAGGTTTCAGATTTTGGCTTGCAGACGAAGGTGGTGAGAAAGTACTATTTGTGCTACCCGAAAAGGGCACTGCCTGCAAGGGATTGAAGCAGCGAGATTGCCCGTGTTCAATTCCCCGCTCCCTTGCGAATAAAAAAATTTCCGCATACCTTGCGCATCGGACGTTCTTGCCTGAAGCTCCGCAATTTCAATGTACCTTACAAGTTGGAAAATTATTCTCCCATGTGCATCCATATTTATCACCAAATTTTGTATCCCCTCATAAATTAATGGGAGTTTTCCAAAATTACGCAGTCTTTTCGAGCGGCAGGGTTTTGAACCCTGCGTTT